>DATACN010000375.1:0-5371 GCA_036258995.1 Thermoleophilaceae bacterium
GCGGGCGGAGCGTGCCGCGTCGGTCCTGACCGAGGCGCTGGCCGCCGTCGGCGAGACCCGCGACGGGCTGGAGGCCGAGCTCGAGGAAGGCGCCGCCGCCGGCGAGCAGACGGCGGCGACCCTGCGCGCCTGCGCGCACGAGGAGGCCGAGCTTCAGGGACGGCTGCGGGATGCGAGCGAGGCGGTCACCACCGCCGAGGTGGCGGCACAGCAGGTGCGCGACGCGGCGGCCGACCGCGAGCGCGAGCTGGCGGAGGTAGTCAGGAGGCTGGAGCTCGAGGCGCCCGATCTGGAGGGCGCGCAGCCCCTGGGCGGGGAGCGTCGCGAAGAGCTCGCTGCTCGCATCGAGCACCTCGCCCGCCGGCGCGAGCAGCTCGGCCCGGTGAACCCGCTCGCTGCGCGCGAGTACGAGGAGGCCGTCTCCCACGTCGAGGAGCTCGAGGGGCAGCGAGCCGACCTCGAGGCCGCGCTCGCCGAGCTCGACGGGCTCATTCGCGAGACCGACCGCCGCATCCGCGAGGCCTTCGAGCAGACCTTCGAGGCCGCGGCGCGCAGCTTCGAGGAGGTCGTGGGGCACCTGTTCCCCGGCGGCCGGGGGCGGTTGCGGCTGGTGCAGGCGGAGCAGGGCCCGCGCCCGGTCATCGGCGACGCGGCACCCGACGATGCCGAGGCACCGGTTGAGGAGGGCGTGGACGGCGAGCCCGACGCCGGAGTCGAGGTCGAGGTCACCCCGGCCGGCAAGGCGACCCGGCGCCTGTCGCTGCTGTCGGGCGGCGAGAAGTCGCTCGTGGCGCTCGCCTTCATGTTCGCGGTCTTCCTCGCGCGCCCGTGCCCGTTCTATATCCTCGACGAGGTCGAGGCCGCGCTCGACGACGTGAACATCGATCGCTTCCTCGAGCTGGTGCGCCGCTACTCGGAACGCTCGCAGTTCATCGTCGTGACCCACCAGAAGCGGACCATGGATGCCGCGGACACCCTGTACGGCGTCAGCATGGGCGGCGACGGCATCTCGCGCGTCCTTTCGCGCAAGCTCGCCGGTCGCCCAGCCGAGGCCGCGTAGCACCCCAACCCGGCTACCACGATTCGGGGATGCGGATGCCGCGGCGTGCGCCGAACCTAAGGGCATGCCGCGCTTGCGGGAGGCGCTGTCGAACTCGAGGGCCGCCGCGAGAGCCGCGGTGGCCGGCATCTCGCTGGCGGTGCTCGCTCTCGGTGCGCTCGCCGTCCTGTCGGCGCTGGTCAACCAGAACAGCGCGGCCGGCCTCTCGCAGGCGGGAGTTCAGACCTCGGGCCACATGCGCGCGGCCCAGTCGGTGACGTCGATCGACACGATCACGGACGGCCTGGAAGACAGGATCACGCAGGGTGAGCTGCGGCGGCTCAGGCGCGCTCAGCGCGTGCTCGACGCCTCGCTCGAGCAGATGGAGCACGGCAGCGTGGCCGAGTCCCGCCGGGATGCGCGGGAGGCCAAGCCGATCGTGCGCCGGATGAAGCCGGCAATCGAACGCTTCCTCGCCACTCCGTCGCGCGGCGCCACGGAGGGCGCGTCCGGTGTGGAGGACGCGATGGAGGACATCATCGAGGAGCTCCAGCTGCGCCTCAACGACCTCGAAGCGGATCCCTCGCTGATTCTGACCACGGAGCTGGAGAGGGTGACGGCAACCGAGCGCGCGGTGCGCACCGCGGCCTTCCTCATCGTCCCCCTCGGTCTCCTGTGCGCCGTGGTGTGTGCCTGGATGCTGGGCGTTTACCGGCGGCGCTCGGAATCGACGATGCGCGCAGCGATCGAGATGAGCTCCCGCGAGGCGCGCACCGACCAGCTCACCGGGCTCGCGAATCGCCGCGCGCTCCTCGAGGAGCTAGACGAGCGCATCGCCGGGGGCCACGGCTTCGTTCTGGCAATCGCCGATCTGAACGGGTTCAAGCGCTACAACGACACCTATGGTCACTCGGCTGGAGACGCGCTCCTGCGCCGGCTCGGCCGCAAGCTCGAGAGGGCGTTCGCGGGTCGTGCGATCGCCGCCCGGCTGGGCGGGGACGAGTTCTGCGTGCTGCTGCCGAAGGGCGCTCCCGCCTCCGAAGTCGAGCGAGCGGTATGCGAGTCGCTCAGCGAGGAGGGTGAGGGGTTCAGCGTCTCGGCCGCGTGCGGCCTTGTAACGGTCCCGGACGACGCCGGCGACGCGAGCGGGGCCCTGCGGGTTGCCGACACGCGGATGTACGCGTCGAAGACCGGATCGCGGCGCGCTAACGAGTGGCTGATGGCCCGCGCGCTGGGACGCATGCTCGACGAGCGCCATCCGGGACTCGGCCGGCACGTGGACGAGGTCGCCGCGCTCGCCACGGCCTGCGCCGAGGAGCTCGGCCTGAACGACGAGGAGGTTGGCCTCGTGCGACAGGCCGGAGAGTTGCACGACATCGGCAAGGTGGCGATCCCGGAGTCGATCCTCATGAAGAGCGGACCGCCGACCCCGGACGAGTGGGAGTTCCTCCGGCGTCACACGATCATCGGCGAGCGGATCCTCGCCGCGGCGCCATCGATGGAAGCGGTCGGGGCCATCGTGCGCTCCTCGCACGAGCGATGGGACGGCGACGGCTACCCGGACGGTCTTGCCGGGGAGGAGATTTCCATCGGCGCCCGCATCGTGTCGGTGGCCGACGCCTTCTGCGCCATGACCGAGGACCGGCCCTACGCGGAGGCGCGGTCTATCCCAGACGCCGTGGCGGAGCTGCGCAGGTGCTCCGGCACGCAGTTCGATCCGGCGGTGGTCGAGGCCTTCCTGCGGACCCTGAGCAGGCGCGGCCAGACTCCCAAGCTCGCGGTGGCATGACCTCCGGCGGCGCCCGCCTAACTCTCCAACCTCGGCTCTTGAACAGCGTTTTGCTCCTAACGACCGACACGGGAGGCTTTCGGTGACTCGTACGACCCTTTTGACTGCCGCGGTGCTCAGCCTGGTTCTCGCCGGCGTGGCCACGGCAGCCGTGATAACCGGCACGGACGGCAACGACAACCTGAAGGGCACCAACGATCCAGATGCGATCGACGCCCGGGCCGGCAACGACAAGGTCACCGGCCGCCGCGGCAACGACGACCTCTGCGGCAACGACGGCAACGACCGCGTGCATGGGTCGCGCGGGAATGACGAGGTCGACGGCGACAAGGGCAACGATCGCCTCAAGGGCGACGAGGGCAACGACGACGTCACTGGCGGCGACGGTGCGGACAGCGCATCGGGCGGCAAGGGTGACGACACCGTCAACGGCGACGGTCCCAACGCATGCGTCATGCCCGCCGACTATCCGCTGCCGAGCGGGCCGGGCAACGACCGCCTGAGCGGCGACAAGGGCGATGACACCGTCAACGGCGGTGGCGGCAACGACCGCATCAAGGGAGGCCGAGGCGCGGACGAGCTGAACGGCGACGCCGGCGCCGACCGCATCAACGCGCGAGGGGACGGCCGCAAGCGCCCGGGAGATCAGATCGAGTGCGGTGCCGACGGCGACAGGGACGTCGTGCGGGCGGATCGCAACGACGAGATCGGGACGAGCTGCACCGCGCAGGACGACGTTCGCGTCGCTGGGTCGAGGAGCAGGGGCAAGGGCCCGAAGGCCGAGGGCGAGCGGAGGCGGCGGGGCAACCGCCGCTAGGCGCTTCGAGCACATGGTTCCACGGCGCCCCGCACGGATGCGGGGCGCCGGTCGTTTCGGGCCTATGCTCCGCGCGCATGGCGCGCACCTGGCGGGAGCTGTTCGAAACCGGCGAGGCTCCTCAGTCCGAGCCTGAGCAGCCCGAGCCGGAGCGGCGCGGGTTCTTCGGCCGGCTGCGCGACAACATGACGAAGACGCGGCAGGCGCTCGGCGCCGAGCTCCAGGCCACGATGTTCCAGAGCCTCGACGACGAGGCGTTCGAGCGTCTGGAGGAGACCCTCATCTACGCCGACGTCGGCGCGCCGACCACCGCGAAGATCGTGGAGCGGCTCGAGCTCGAGGCCGAGGGCGGCGAGCTGACCGGGGGAGAGGACCTAACGCGCCGGCTGCGGGAGCTGCTGGCGGACTCGGCCCGCGTGGACGGCGCTCGGATCGACCTGACCCACAGGCCGGCGGTGATCCTGGTCACGGGCGTCAACTGCAGCGGCAAGACCACCACGATCGGGAAGATCGCGTGGCACCTGCAGCAGGAGCTGGGCCGCTCGGTGCTGCTGGCCGCGGCCGACACCTTCCGCGCGGCGGCAGCCGAGCAGCTCGAGACCTGGGCCGAGCGCGCCGGCTGTGAGCTCGTGCGCGGCGAGCCCGGCTCCGATCCCGGCGCGGTGGCCTACGACGCGATCGAGGCGGCCCGGGCCCGCGGGCACGACGTGGTCATCTGCGATACCGCCGGGCGCCTTCACCCCCAGCAGCACCTGATGGACGAGCTGCGCAAGGTCCGCAAGGTGATCGCGGGCCAGATCGAGGGCGCCCCGCACGAGACGCTGCTCACGATCGACGCCACCACCGGCCAGAACGGGCTGCGCCAGGCGCTGCTCTTCCGCGAGGCCGTGGACGTCGACGGCATCGTGCTGACCAAGCTCGACGGGACCGCCAAGGGCGGCATCGCGCTGGCGATCGCGCAGGAGCTCGGCGTGCCGGTCAAGCTGATCGGCACGGGCGAAGCGCTCGAGGACCTGCGTCCTTTCGACCCGGACGACTTCGCCCGAGCGATCCTGGAGTGAAGGACGGCACGCGCGTAATCCATGCGGGCCTGCCCGTGGCGGAGCAGGGCGAGCCGTTCCTGCCCGGCCCGGTCTTCGCCGCGCCTTTCCACCTGAGAGGTGACCCAGCCGGGACCGAGTACGTCTACGGCCGCTACGGCAATCCGACCTGGACCCGCTACGAGCAGGCGCTCGGGGAGCTCGAAGGCGGAGAGGCCGTGCTGTTCGGGTCCGGCATGGCCGCCTGCACGGCGGTGCTGCTCACGCTGCTTCGCCCAGGCTCTGCGCTGGTGCTGCCGTCCGACTGCTACACGCACGTGCGCTCGTTCGCGCGAGCGCACCTGGGCGAGTACGGAGTCGAGGTCACCGAGATGCCGACCCCCGGGCTCACGCCGGAGAAGCTTCCGGAGCGGCTCGACCTGCTCTGGCTCGAGACCCCTTCCAACCCCGGCCTCGACGTATGCGACGTGCGGACCCTGAGCGCCGCGGCCCGCGAGCGCGGCGCCATCGTCGCGGTCGACAACACCTTCGCCACGCCGCTCGGTCAGCGCCCGCTCGAGCTCGGCGCCGACCTCTCGGTCACGAGCGCCACCAAGTACCTCGCCGGGCACTCCGATCTGCTGCTGGGCTATGCGGCCGCCCGCGACGGCGAGCTCGCCGGCCGCCTTCGCGACTGGCGCACCGAG
>DATACN010000376.1:0-8167 GCA_036258995.1 Thermoleophilaceae bacterium
GCTGGGTGCGGTCGTGCGTCTCGCGCAGGGCCATCTCGGCTCGCCGGTGCTCGGTCACGTCGAGGAGGACGCCCTGTAGGCGCAGCTCGCCGTTCTCGCCCTCGATCACGGTGCCCTCGTCGAGCACGTGCACGACGCGGCCGTCCTTGGCGATCATGCGGTACTCCGACCGCAGCTGGTCCCCCGGCCCCTTGAGCTGCTCCTCGTCGGCCAGCGCGCGCTCGCGATCGTTGGGGTGGATCGACGCGTACCAGAGCGCGGCGTTCCCGGTCCAGTCGCGCACCGGGTGCCCGAGCATCTTCTCGACGTAGGGACTGACGAACTCCCAGGCCCCCTCCGGGCCGAGCCCGGCGGTGTAGACGATGGCCGGCACCTGCTCGACGAGCGCGCGGTACCGCCGCTCGCTGGCCTCCAGCGCCATCTGCGTGCGGCGGCGCTCGGAGACGTCCTGGATCGTCCCGATCAGCTTGGGCGCGTCCTGTCCCTCCGCCACCGAGGCGCGCAGCTGCACGATGCGCTCCGCGCCGTCGGCGCGCTGCACGCGGAACTCGAGTGACTCGGGTGCCCGCCCCGCGTCGAGCAGCAGCTGGTCCCAGTAGGCCTCAACGCGGGCGCGGTCGTCCGGGTGCGTGTGCTCCAGCAGCAGGTCCGTGCTGGCGTCGACCGTGCCGGGCTCGAGGCTGAGCACGCGGAAGTGCTCGTCCGACCACACCATCCGCCTCGCCTCGGGATCGAACTCGAAGCTGCCCACGCCCGACACGCGCTGGGCCTGCGCCAGGCGCGCCTCGCCCGAGACGCGCTCCTGCTCGAGCTCGCGGCGTTCGCTGATGTCCCGGCCGGCGAGGTACCAGCGGCCACCCTCGGCTCGAACGCGCCAATCGATCCAGCGCCAGTTGCCGTCCCTCGAAGTGATCCGGCACTCGATCGCGGCCTCCTCCTGCTCCGCGGCCGCCCGCAGAGCCGGCTCGATCGCCTCGCGCTCGTCGGGGTGGGCCATGTGGATGGCCTTCCTGCCGATCAGGTCACGTGCTTCCCACCCGAGCATGCGCTCCCATGCACGGTTGACATAAAGCAGCCGGCCATCGGCGTCGGTGGTCGCCAGCAGGCTGGACGACAGCTCGACCAGCCGCTCGCCCTCCGAGCGCACGGACCCCCGCCGCCGGCGGACGCCGGAAGTGGAAAGTGAGCTCACATCCTGCTTATCGGCAGGTGTTGCGGCGCTCGCTAGGCCTGGGCGCGCTGTTCTCCGGCCTTGAGAAGCCGCTCGCGCAGCTCGCCTCGCTCCTCGGGCGTGGGGTCGAAGGCCGCCGGGTCCGGCAGCGCGTCCAGCGAGGCCAGGCCGAACAGCTTCTGGAACAGCTCGGTGGTGCGGTACAGGACCGCGCCGAAGCGGGAGCGTCCCGACTCATCGATCAGGCCCCGCTCGAGCAGCGTGCCGACCGCCGACTCCGACGCCACGCCGCGGATGCGGGCGATCTCCGGGCGGGAGACCGGCTGGAGATAGGCGACGATCGACAGGCACTCGGCCTGGGCCTGGGTCAGCGGCGGGGTGCGTGGCCGCGCCAGCAGCCGCCTGGCGGCCCGCTCGGCCACGGGGTCGGTCGCCAGCGTGAACCCGCCCGCCACTTCGCGCAGGACCACCCCGCGGTACCCCTCGGCGTAGTGCTCGCGCAGGCGCGCGAGCGCCTCGACCACCTCACCCTCGGTGGCCTCGCACGCCTCGGCCAGGCGCTCGACCGAGACGGGCTCGGACGAGAGGAACAGCAGCGCCTCGACGATCCGGGCCAGCTCGTTCACTGCACGCTCACGGTGATCGGGCCGAACGGCACCTCCTGCTCCCAGCGGGCCTCGCCGGCCTTGTACAGCTCGAGCAGCGCGAACAGCGTGACCGCCTCGGTCAGCCGGTCGCTGCCGCGAACGGCCTCGTCGAAGGCGAAGCGCGAGCGCGTGCGCAAGAGGTCGCGCAAATGGCGCAGGCGCTGCTCGATCGACGCCGCGGGCCGCCTGACATGGCGCACGTCGATCGGCGCCGGTACCCGCAGCAGGCCCCCCATCGCCTCCGCCAGGCGCTCCGGCTCATAGGCCTTGACCGCGGCCTCGACCGACACCCGCCGCAGCGCCGGCGGCAGCGGCGCCTCGCGGTAGCGAAAGCCGTTCTCGGCCGCGAGGCGCTCGTGGAGGAACGCGGCGGCGGAGCGGTAGCGCCGGTACTCGAGCATGCGCGCGAGCAGCTCCTCGGCGGCCTCGGTGGGCTCCAGGTCGAGGCCCTCGCCCTCCTCCGCGGGCAGCATCAGGCGCGACTTCAGCTCGAGCAGCGCCGCGATCAGCACCAGGAACTCGGTGGTGGCCTCCAGGTCCAGCTCGCCGCGCGCCTCGAGATGCTCCACAAAGGCCAGCACCACCTCGGCGAGCTCCACCTCGAGCAGGTCGACCTCCTCGCGCAGGACGAGGGTCAGCAGCAGGTCGAACGGTCCCTGGAAGACCTCCAGGTCGAGGTCGAGGCTGCGCAGCGGCATCGCGCTGAGACTAGACGCGGGCCCCGACGGCGGGCGCGACCCCCATCGCCTCACGCACCTCGGCCAGCGTCGGCGCCGCGATGGCCCGGGCACGCTCGGCTCCCTCCCGCAGCGTGGCCTCGAGCGCGGCCTCATCGGCGCGCAGCTCCCGGTAGCGCTCGCGCACCGGCGCAAGGAGCTGCGCGACCTCCTCCCCCACCGCCTGCTTGAAGTCGCCGTAGCCCTTGCCGTGGAAGTCCCGCTCGATCTCCTCGGGGGCGGCGCCCCGCACCGCCGAGAGGATCTCGATCAGGTTGGCGATGCCCTCCTTGCCGGGGCCGCGCAAGATGTCCTTGCCCGAGTCCGTCTGCGCCCGCTTGACCTTCTTCACGATCGCGTCGGGCTCGTCGTCGACGTAGATCAGGCCGGCGTCGCTGCCGTAGGTGGTCGACATCTTGGCCGTGGGGTCCTGGAGGTCCATAATTCGGGCGCCGACCTCCGGGATCACGTGCTCGGGCTCCACCAGGATCTCGCCGTACGTGGCGTTGAACCTGCGGGCGATCTCCCGCGCCAGCTCGAGATGCTGCTTCTGGTCGTCGCCGACCGGAACCCGGTCGGCCTTGTAGGCCAGGATGTCGGCGGCCTGCAGCACCGGATAGAGGAACAGGCTGGCGCGCACCAGCTCGCGCTCGCGCGCGGACTTGTCCTTGAACTGGTGCATCCGCAGCAGGTCGCCGTAGGGCGTGACCGAGCACAGGAGCCAGCACAGCTCGCTGTGCTCGTGCAGGTCGGACTGGCGGAAGAGGATGCAGCGACTGGGGTCGAGGCCCGCCGCCATCAGCATGGCCGTGGTGTCGAGCGCGTAGCCCGGCAGCGCCTTGGCGTCGTAGGCGACGCTAGTGGCGTGCAGGTCCACGATGCAGTAGATCGCGGGATCCGCGCGGTCCTGGCCCTCCACGTAGCCGCGGATCGCCCCGATGTAGTTGCCGAGGTGCTTGCGGCCCGTGGGCTGGATGCCGCTGAAGATGCGCACGGGCGCGGAGTCTAGGCCCGGGGCGTGCTAGCGGCGCGCTCTTCGCAGCCTCAGGGTGAGAGCCTTGATCTTGGAACTGGAAGCGCCGCCGGTCGGCGTGTAGGTGATCCTCACGACTGTCCTTAGCTGGCCCTTGCGCTTGAGGATTCGCCGCGCCTGGCGGGAGGGCCTGAGCGTGACGGTGACGGTGCCAGGCGCGCCGACCGCCTTTCTCACACGCGCAACGCGGATGCGCCTGGCCACGACCGCCCGGGAGGAAGCGTTGGCGGTGGCGAGCAAGTCCAGCGTTCCAGGGCCAGGGACGGAGAGGGCAAGCGTGGCCGTGCCACGCGACGACGTGCGCGCACGGGCGATCGAGAATGCATTGCTCGGAATGACGCCGGCGACGCCACCGGCGTCGCCGCCCCCACCGAAGCTCGTCGGGAAGACCACCTGAACCTCGACGTGCCTCTCGCCGATTGCGACGTCCCCCCAGGTGTATGCGACCGAGCAGTCGACCTTGCGATCGGGGGGGAGCTGGGATGCGCTGACGCCCGCTGGCACGGTGATCGTCTGCGTATGCGAGAGCGCGTCGTTGCCGGCGACGTCTGCCCAGGAACCCGGACTCAGGGAAACCTCGAGCGGGGCGCACGACGTCGCCGTCGTGACCGGGTAGCGGGCGGCGCGCAGGGCGCCGGAAATGCCCGGACTATTCACCGAGGCGCCGAGGCCGGTCCAGAGGCCGGTTCCGTCGGAATTCAGCCAGGTGTAGGCGCCGTTCGTGTCGGCGGCAATTGCGCTCATGTCGGCTCCTAAAACTCCGCCGTTGCTCTCGGCCGCGATCACCCTGATGCTCTTGGACGAGAGCGCCCCCAGTGCCTGGGCGTAGCTCCAGGTTAAAAAGTCGTAGGGGTCGTTCCCGTTCTTGTCATTGTGGAAGGCGGCGTCGGAGACAAGAGCGACGAAGCGGGCCGCGCCGTCGCGGAAGGAAATCCCCGCGCCCGCGGGAACATTGCCGGTCGGCCAGGTAAGGGCCGCGCCCGTCGCCGCGGTGTAAAGCGCCGGGACCTGAGCCTCAGGGATGTCGCCGCCGTTCCTGGTGGCGAGGCTGTTGACCGCGGTCTGCCAGGTCGCCTTCTGCGCAGTCAGATCGGACTGGCGGTAGTAGGGCCGATCCGGCGTAGGGCCGGTGGCGGACCCATAGGTGCTGTACGGGAAGTCCTCGAAGCCGGCGACGGCGAACGTCGAGTCCGGCGAGTCTGCCCTTACAGCGTCGAAGAAGCTGGAGGCGCCACTCTGCGCGCTGCTGATCTCCCCGCCCATGCTGCCGGTCGTGTCCATTAGCAGGGCGAAGTCGAGCTTGGGGGGAAGTGCCGGCACGGCTATGCCTTGGGAGACCGTGGCTGACTCACCGGGCCGAAGCTCCAGGGCAGAGGCGACCTGGGCTCCTGCGAGCAGGCCAAGGGCTGCCAGGGCTGTGGCGGCGACACTGCGCGCGCCAAGGGAGGAAGGAGCGGTCACGGTATGTCCACAGTAGGTCAGCTGGATTGGATACGCCAGCTCTGCGGCCTAGAGGCCTGCGACCACGACCCGGATGCGCTCGACCTCGTTGTTCGCGTAGCCCTTGAGGTTCCAGGCCGACCGAAGGGGCTGCCCGCTGCCGGCGGCATCCGTGGCGCGTGAGCACAGCTCGTGCTCGCCCGCGTCGGCCTGCCACTCGAGGGACCAGCCGCACCAGGCGGTGGCCGACAGGGGCGCCTCGAGCGCCGCCTCGGCCCTTGTCTCGCCGCCTCGGCGATCACCTCGACCCTTTTGATCGGCGCTAGGCCCGACCAGGCGCGGCTGCGCAGCGTTCGAGCCGGAACGCCGCCGGGTCGACGTCGGGAATGTCGTAAGTGGATCAGGAGGTAGTGCAGGCCCGGCGGGGTGATGTCATGGCGGAGCGCCTCGAGAGGCGTGCCGTGATTGCGGGCAGCGAGCTGGAGCTCGGCCGGAGTGATGTCTGCGACGAGACGGTGCCTCTGGGCGCTCGCCCATGCCTACATCGCGCCCGAGCCGCTCGCCGGCGCGTCCTTGGCGCGGTCGGCGTCGCCGGGGTTCTCCTGCTGCGGGCGCCAGCGGACGACCGGTCGCTTGGCGGCGCCGGCCTCGTCGAGCCGGCGGACCGGCGTCGTGTAGGGGGCGTTGCGCGCGATCTCCGGGTCCTCGGCGGCCTCCTCGAGGATCGAGCGCACCACCGCGGCGAAGTGGTCGAGCCGCTCCTTCGTCTCGGTCTCGGTCGGCTCGATCATCAGCGCCTCGTCCACGAGCAGCGGGAAGTAGACGGTCGGCGGGTGGACGTTGTGGTCGAGCATCCGCTTGGCGATGTCGAGCGTCTTGATTCCAAGCTGGTCGCGGGCCCCCTTGCCGGAGAGGACGAACTCGTGCATGCAGGTGCGGTCGAAGGCGATCGGCAGGTACTCGGCGATGCCCTCCTCGGCCAGGCGGGCCTTCAGGTAGTTCGCGTTCAGCACCGCCACCTCCGAGGCCTCCTTCAATCCGTCGCCGCCGAGCGAGCGGATGTACGCGTAGGAGCGCACGAACACGCCGTAGTTGCCCTGGAAGCCGCGCAGCTTGCCGATCGACTTGGGGCGGTCGTGGTCGAGGTCGTACCAGGGCTCGCCGCCGTTGTGGCCTTCGCGTCGCACCACCTGGGGGGTCGGAAGGAAGGCCTCGATCCGGTCGGAGACCGCGATCGGCCCGGCGCCCGGTCCCCCGCCGCCGTGCGGCTGGGTGAACGTCTTGTGCAGGTTGAAGTGCACGATGTCGAAGCCCATGTCGCCGGGCCTGGCGATGCCCATCACGGCGTTCAGGTTCGCGCCGTCGTAATAGAGCGTCGCGCCCACCCCGTGGACGATCCGGGCGATCTCCTCGATGTTGGTGTCGAAGAGGCCCAGCGTGTTCGGGTTGGTCAGCATGAGGCAGGCCACCTCGTCGGTGGTCTTCTCGCGAAGGTCGGCGAGATCCACGCCGCCGTCGTCGGAGGTCCCGACCTTGACCACCTCGTAGCCCGCCATCGTGACCGTGGCGGGGTTGGTGCCGTGCGCGGTGTCCGGTGTCAGCACCTTGGTGCGCTCCTCGCCGCGGTCCTCGTGGTAGGCGCGCGTCAGCAGCAGGCCGGCCAGCTCCCCGTGTGAGCCGGCGCTTGGCTGGAGCGACACCTGCGGCAGCCCCGCGATCTCGGCCAGGGCGTCCTGGAGGCGCCACATCAGCTCGAGCGCGCCCTGTGCGTGCTCGGGGTCCTGCAGCGGGTGAAGCCGCGCATTGCCCGGCAGGGCCGCGATCCGCTCGTGCAGCTTGGGGTTGTGCTTCATCGTGCACGAGCCGAGCGGGTAGAAGCCCGCGTCGAGGTCGAAGTTCTTCTTCGACAGCGTGTTGAAGTGGCGCAGGATCTCCGGTTCGGAGACCTCCGGCAGCTCGGCGGGGCGCTCGCGCCGCATGCTCAGCGGAAGCAGCTCGTCAAGCGGCACCTCGGGCACGTCGCTCTCGGGTGCCACGAACGCGCGGCGGCCCTCACGCGAGCGCTCGAAGATCGTGATCGTGTCCTCGTTGCGGCGCGGGTCTAGCTCGCTCACGGGGTCGCCACCTTCTCGCGCGACCCGACCGCGATCTCGGCCAGCGCGTCGATGTCGGCCCGGGTGCGGCGCTCGGTGATCGCCACCAACAGCCCGTCCTCGTACTCCGGGTAGTCGGTGCCGAGCCGGTAGCCGGGGTTGATCCCGCGCGCGCGGGCGCGCTCGAAGAGGCCGTCGAGGTCCGGCACCCGCACCGCGAACTCGCGCACCACCGGCCCGGGGTTGATCGGCTCGAGCGCGAGCGCCTCGCGCGCGTAATGGGTGCGCCGCAGCATCAGCTCGGCGAGCTCGACGGCTCCGCGCTTGCCGAGCCACGAGAGGTAGATCACGCCGGCCAGGGCGTTGAGCGCCTGGGCGGTGCAGATGTTGTGCGTGGCCTTCTCGCGGCGGATGTGCTGCTCGCGCGTCTGGAGGGTCAGCACGAAGCCGCGCCGGCCGTCGGCGTCGCGGGTCTCGCCCGCGATCCGCCCCGGCATCTTGCGGATGAAGCGCTCGCTGGCCGCGAAGAACCCGAAGCTCGGGCCGCCATAGTCGAGCCGGTTGCCGAGCGTCTGGCCCTCGCCCACGCAGATGTCCACGTCGAACTCGCCGGGAGGCCGCAGGATCGCCAGCGGCAGCGGATCGGCCGCGCACACCACCATCGCGCCGGTGCGCTTGGCTGCCTCGGCCAGCTCACCGAGCTCCTCGACGCCGCCGAGGAAGTTCGGCTGCTGGAGGAAGACCGCGGCGGTGTCGTCGTCGACGGCCCCGGCCAGCGCGGCCGCATCGGTCACGCCTTCGTCGGTCAGCGGGACCTCGGCCACCTCCATCCGGTACCCGGCCGCGTGGGTCCGCAGGGCCGCGCGGGAATGCGGGTGCAGGCCGCGCGAGGCGACCAGCTTGGTCCGCTTCGTCTCCAGCTTCGACAGGTAGCCCGCCGCCGCCACCGCGCTCGGGCCCTCGTATACCGAGGCATTCGAGACGGGCAGGCCGGTGAGCTCCGAGATCGCCGTCTGGAACTCGAACATCACCTGCAGCCCGCCCTGGGAGATCTCCGGCTGGTAGGG
>DATACN010000377.1:0-4749 GCA_036258995.1 Thermoleophilaceae bacterium
CCCAAGTACGTGGTGATCGGCGGTGGGCTCTCGCGGGCCGCGGACCTGTTCCTCGAGACGGCGCGCGCCGAGGCAGCCCGCTGGTCGCTCCCAGCGCTCTGGGAGCGCTCGGTCCTCGGCCTCGCACGCGGTGGCGCCGACGCCGGCGTGATCGGAGCCGGGCTGCTGGCCGCGACCGAGCTGGAGAGAGCCAGGCGCGATACTGCAGTGGGCCCGGCACCGACAGAAGGGACGACATGACGCAGGCCACGGCAACCGACACGCGGACGCTGGAAGAGCTCTGCATCAACACGATCCGCACCCTGTCGATGGATGCCGTCCAGAAGGCCAACTCGGGCCACCCCGGTGCGCCCATGGCCCTGGCCCCGGTCGCCTACGCGCTCTACATGCGCGTGATGAAGCACAACCCCGGCAACGCCGACTGGTTCGACCGCGACCGCTTCGTGCTCTCGAACGGACACGCTTCGATGCTGCTCTACTCGATCCTCCACCTCACGGGCTACGGGGTGACCCTCGACGACCTGAAGAGCTTCCGCCGGCTCGGCAGCCCCACCGCCGGCCATCCGGAGTACGGCGACGCCCCCGGGATCGAGGCCACCACCGGCCCGCTGGGCCAGGGCATCTCGAACGCCGTGGGGCTCGCGCTGGCCGAGGCGATGCTCGCCGCCCGCTACAACCGGCCCGGCCACGAGCTGATCGACCACCGCACCTTCACGATCGCCAGCGACGGCGACATCCAGGAGGGGGTCGCCTCCGAGGCCTGCTCGCTGGCCGGCCACCTGGGGCTCGGCAAGCTGACCGCCTTCTACGACGACAACAAGATCCAGCTCGCCGGCGAGACCTCGATGGCCTTCTCGGAGGACGTGCCGAAGCGCTTCGAGGCGTACGGCTGGCACGTGCAGGACCTGGGCGAGGACTGGGACGTCGAGCGGATCGTGAGCGCGGTCGAGGAGGCCGAGGGCGTGGCCGACCGGCCGTCGCTGATCGCGATCCGCACCCACATCGGCTACGGCGCTCCCAACCTCCAGGACACCGAGAAGGCCCACGGCTCGCCGCTGGGCGAGGAGGAGGTGCGCCTGACAAAGGAGGCCTACGGCTGGGACCCCGATGCCCAGTTCCTCGTGCCCGACGAGGCAGGGGAGCACTTCCGCGGCGCCGGGTCGCGCGGCGAGGAGCTCGAGGCCGAGTGGCGCGAGCGCGCCGACGCCTACCGCTCCGAGCACCCCGAGCTGTGGGAGGAGCTGTCGCTGGTCATGGAGCGCCGGCTGCCCGACGGCTGGGACTCCGACGTTCCGAAGTTCCGCCCCGAGGAGGGGATGATCGCCACCCGCAAGGCGTCGAACAAGGTGATCCAGTGGGCTGCCGGGCAGGTGCCGCACCTGGTGAGCGGGTCGGCCGACCTCGAGCCTTCCACCCTGACGCTGATCGACGACGGCGGCTCGGTGGCCAAGGGCGACTACACGGGGCGCAACGTCCACTACGGCGTTCGCGAGCACGGAATGGGGGCGATCGTCAACGGCCTCAACCTGCACGGCCTGCGCGCCTTCGGCTCGACGTTCTTCAACTTCCTCGACTACATGAAGGGAGCCGTGCGGCTGGCGGCCATCATGCACCTGCCTTCGATCTTCGTCTTCACGCACGACTCGATCGGGCTGGGCGAGGACGGCCCGACCCACCAGCCGATCGAGCACCTCGCGCACCTGCGCGCGACGCCCAACCTCTACATGGTGCGCCCGGCGGGCGCCAACGAGACCGCGCTGGCGTGGCGGTTCGCGATCGAGCAGACCGACACGCCGGTGGCGATGGCGCTCTCGCGGCAGGGCCTGCCGGTGTGGAACCCGAGCGCGATCCCCGACGACGCCATCCACCGGGGCGCCTACGTGCTGCGCCACTCCTACAAGCCCGGCGAGCCCGATCTGATCCTGATCGCCACCGGCTCGGAGGTGCACGTGTGCACCGCCGCGGCCGACCTGCTCGAGGCCGACGGCATCGCCACGCGGGTGGTCTCGGCCCCCTGCCTGGACCGCTTCGCCGAGCAGGACCAGGACTACCGCGACGAGGTCCTGCCGCCGGCCTGTCGGGCGCGGGTCTCGGTCGAGGCGGCCTCGCCGCTCGGATGGGCCCAGTGGACCACGGAGGACGGCGAGGCCATCGGCATGACCACCTTCGGCGCCTCGGCGCCCCAGAAGGACCTGTACGAGCACTTCGGCTTCACGCCGGAGAACGTCGCCGAGCGCGGCAAGGCGGTCGTCGAGCGCGTCAAGGAGAGGAGCGCGGCATGAGCGTCGAGGCACAGGTCAACGAGCGGCTCGCGGCGCTCACGTCCGCGGGCACGAGCATCTGGCTGGACCAGATCCGGCGCAACCTGATCACGGGCGGTGAGCTCGACCGGCTGCGGCGCGAGTACTCGCTGCGCGGCGTCACCTCGAACCCGGCGATCTTCGAGAAGGCCATCCTCGGCTCGACCGACTACGACGAGCAGGTCGAGGAGGAGGCCGGCAAGGGGCTCGACGCCCGCGAGATCTACGAGGAGATCGCGATCAAGGACGTGCAGCTGGGGTGCGACGTGCTGCGGCCCGTCTGGGACGAGTCGGGCGGGGGCGACGGCTTCGTCTCGCTCGAGGTCGAGCCCGCGGTCGCCCATGACACGGACGCGACCATCGAGCAGGCGCACGACTTCTGGAAGCGCGTCGACCGGCCCAACCTGATGATCAAGATCCCCGGCACGGACGAGGGCGTGCCGGCGATCGAGCAGTGCCTGGCCGACGGGCTCAACATCAACATCACGCTGCTGTTCGGGGTCGAGGCCTACGAGCGGGTGATGGAGGCCTACGTCAAGGCCATGGAGAAGCGGATGGAGGCCGGCGAGTCGCTCGACGTGCGCTCGGTGGCGAGCTTCTTCGTCTCGCGCGTGGACACCGAGGTCGACAAGCGGCTCGAGCAGCTGGGGCGGACCGACCTGCGCGGCTTGGCCGCGGTGGCCAACGCGCGGGACGCCTACCGGCGCTACAAGAACGTGTTCGAGGGCGAGCGCTTCGCCAAGCTGCGCGAGGCCGGCTGCCCGGTGCAGCGGCCGCTGTGGGCTTCCACCGGGGTGAAGGACCCGCAGTACCCCGAGACCAAGTACGTGGCCACGCTGATCGGCCGCGAGACCGTCAACACCATGCCCATGCCGACCCTGCTGGCCTGCGCGGAGGAGCTCGAGGTCGAGGAAGGGACCGCCGAGCGGGACCCGAGCGAGGACCTGGCGGCCCTCGCGGACGCAGGCATCGACATGGACGATGTGACGGACAAGCTGCTGCGCGACGGCATCGCCAAGTTCATCGAGCCCTTCGACTCGCTGATCCAGAGCATCGAGGCCACGCGCGAGGGCGTCGTGACCGGGCGCCCGCCGACGATCGACTCCTCGATTCCGGACGAGCTCGAGCCCGCCCTGATCGAGCGGGTGGAGCAGGCGCGCTCGGAGAACGTCGCCAACCGGGTCTGGAAGCGCGACGAGTCGCTGTGGGGGGGCCCGGGCGTGCCCGAGATCGGCAACCGCCTCGGCTGGCTGACGATCAGCGAGAAGATGCTCGAGCACGCCGGCGAGCTGAACGACTTCGTCGAGGAGGTGCGCTCGGACGGCTTCACCGATGCCGTGCTGCTCGGGATGGGCGGCTCGAGCCTCGGCCCCGAGGTGATCCGCCAGTCCTACGGGGAGATCCCCGACGGCCTGCGCCTCCAGGTGCTCGACTCGACCGACCCGGGCGCCGTGCTCGAGGTCGAGGGCTCGCTCGATCTCGAGAAGACGCTGTTCATCGTCTCGTCGAAGTCGGGCGGGACCATCGAAACGCTGTCGCAGATGCGCTACTTCTTCGAGCGGTCCGGGGGCGACGGGTCGAGGTTCATCGCGATCACCGACCCCGGCAGCGGCCTGGTCGACCTGGCGCGAGAGCGCGGCTTCAGGCACGTGTTCGAGAACGATCCGGACATCGGCGGCCGCTACTCGGTGCTGTCCTACTTCGGCCTGGTGCCCGCGGCGCTGATGGGCGTCAACGTGGAGGCCCTCCTGCACCGCGCGCAGGTCGCCGAGCAGAACTGCACGAGCTTCGACCAGACCGCTTCGAACTCGGGGCTCTGGATGGGCATCGCCATGGGCGGGCTGGCCGAGCAGGGCCGCGACAAGCTGACCTTCGTCGTGTCGGAGCCGATCTCGAGCTTCGGGCTGTGGGTCGAGCAGCTGATCGCCGAGTCGACGGGCAAGCAGGGCAAGGGGATCCTGCCCGTGGCCGACGAGCCGCTCGGGGAGCCCGAGGCCTACGGCGACGATCGCGTCTTCGCGTACTTGCGCAACGTCGACGAGCCGGATTCCGAGCTCGACGAGAAGGTGCAGGCGCTTGCGCGTGCCGGCCAGCCGGTGGTCACCTTGGCGTCGCACGGCGCCGCCGACCTGGGGCGGATGTTCTTCTTCGCCGAGTTCGCGACCGCCGTGTCGGGCTGGGCCCTGGGCATCAACCCCTTCGACCAGCCGAACGTGCAGGAGGCGAAGGACAACACGGCCCGGGTGCTCGAGGGGGGTGATCTACCCGACGTCGATGCCGGTGATCTGGACGATTTGCTGGGTAGGGCCGAGCCACCCCACTACGTGGCGATCATGGGCTACGTGAAGCCGTCGGCCGAGTTCGATTCGGCCGTCGAGGACTTGCGCCGCCGGATCCGCGACAAGACCAGGGCCACGACGACGTTCGGCTACGGCCCCCGCTTCCTCCA
>DATACN010000378.1:0-2683 GCA_036258995.1 Thermoleophilaceae bacterium
AGTCGTCGGAATCGCCACCGATCAGGAAGTACGACGACTTGATCCAGGAGGGGCTGGTCGGGCTCTACAAGGCGGTCCGCGACTACCGCACGGACAGGGAGTCGAGCTTCCGCAACTTCGCGGAGCTGTGCATCACGCGCCAGATCATCACCGCGGTCAAGACGTCGACCCGCAACAAGCACACCCCGCTCAACGAGTACGTCTCGTTCTCGCAGACGCCGGCCACCGGCGGCGGCGACGGCGACCCGACGCTCGACGAGCTGCTGCCGGGACCGTCCGCGCACGACCCCGTGAACCAGGTGATCGGCACGGAGGAGCTCCGCAGCCTGGTGGCCTGCCTATCGAGCGTGCTGTCGGACCTCGAGAGCTCGGTGCTGTCCCTCTACCTGGACGGCCACTCCTACGAGGCGATCGGCGAGCAGATCGACTGCGACACGAAGACGGTCGACAACGCCCTCCAGCGCGTGAAGCGCAAGGTGGGCGCGCATCTGTCCTCGCGCGAAGTGCTGCTCTAGCTCCGGCGCCGCTGCTCTAGCTCCGGCCTCGCTGCTCTAGTCACCCTCGTCAGCGGTCCACAGCGCTTGCGGCGGCGCCGAGTCCAGCGCGCGCCGAAGCAGCGCAAGCAGTCGGCGACGTTCAGCCCCGCTGAGCCCGCGCAGCACGTCGTCTTCGACCTGCATCGTCAGCTGGCGGGCCTGCTCCAGGATCCGGCGGCCCTTGGGCGTGATGGCTACCTCCCGAGCGCGGCGATCCGTTGCACGGGGCCGGCGCTTGGCCAGTCCCGCGGCCTCGAGCTGGTCGACCAGCGAAACCATCGTGCTGGGATCGATGCCCATAGCCGCGCCGATCTCCTGCTGAATCGCTCCCTCGCGGGTCCCGAGCACGTTGAGGAGCGCGAAGAGGGCCGTCGTCAGACCCAGCGACTCGAGCGCCTGCGCGGTGCACGCATGCGACACCCGCCAGAGCCGGAAGAAGAGCTGGCCGGCGAACTCTGCGACCGCGGCGTCAGCGGGAGGACTCACGGACATTGGTCATTAGTTGATTGGATCAATTATTTGTGATACCAATCATATGTCGACCAAAGGACGTTCGCAATGAAGAAGGCAACGAAAAAGCCCGCCGAGCGCACTACCGCGGCCAAGAAGAAGTCCACGGGGTTCACGGCCGAGGAAAGAGCCGCGATGAAGGAGCGCGCCCGGGAGCTGAAGAAGGCGGGCGGAGAGAGCGACGTGCTCGCGAAGATCGCCGAGATGCCCAAATCGGATCGCGCAATGGCCGAGCGACTCCACGCCATCGTCAAGGCCAGCGCGCCAGACCTGTCGCCCAGGACCTGGTACGGGATGCCCGCGTATGCCAAGGACGGCAAGGTCCTCTGCTACTTCCAGAGCGCGCACAAGTTCAAGTCGAGGTACGCGACGTTCGGCTTCAACGACGTGGCGAACCTCGACGAAGGCGCCATGTGGCCGACCTCCTTCGCGCTGATGGAGCTGACCGCCGCCGAAGAGGCAAAGATCAGCGCCCTCGTGAAGCAAGCGGTGAGCTGAGCGCAGATCGCCGCCCGCTCCGCCCTCAGAGGGTCCCCCGTGTGGGTTACGTAGGGCGTCCAGCACGCCGCCTGGACGCTGCCGGTTTCATCTAGGAGTCCGACGCATGGAGGGTGTCCCGCGTCGCCCTCGTACCCCTCCTGGCCCTCCTGGGCTTGCTCGCGGCAGTGATCGCGATCTCCGCCCAAAGCCGAGTCGAGCGGGTCACGGCCGCCACGGACTCAGCGGCGTCCGCGGCGGCAGTGCCCGCTTCCACCGCCACCAACCTCGCCCGGCGCCAGCGGGCCGCCTCTGAGCGGACCCGCGAGGCCATCGAGCGGCGCCGGCGGGCACGCCTTCACCGGGTCGTGCGCGTACGCGCTCCGCTTTCCCTCCGCTCCCGCCCGGGCGGTCCGGTGGTAAGCAGCCTCGGCGCCGTCACCGAGTTCGGCTCGCCGGGCGTGGCCGCGGTGGGGGCCCGGCGGGGCCGTTGGCTGGGCCTCGTGACGACCGCGCGGCCCAACAACACGCTCGGTTGGGTGCGCCGCGACGATCCGGGCGTGGGGCTGCGGCGCGTCCGCTACGCGCTCCACGCGGACCTCTCCGAGCGGCGCCTGGTGCTGCGCCGCCGCGACCGGGTCGTCAAGCGCCTGAGCGTCGCGGTCGGCAGGCCCGGCTCCGACACGCCGACCGGCCGCTTCGCCATCACCGACAAGCTCGACGGCACCCGCTTCAGCTCCTACTACGGCTGCTGCATCCTCGCGCTGTCAGGCACCCAGCCGAAGCTGCCGCCGGGCTGGAGCGGCGGCAACAGGCTGGCCATCCACGGCACGAATTCCCCGAGCACGATCGGTCAGCCCGCCTCTGCCGGCTGCCTGCGTGCGGCCGACGCCGACCTGGCGGTTCTGATGCGCCACGTCCCCCTCGGCACGCCCGTCTTCATCCGCCGATAACGCCGGTCAACCCGTCCATCCCGGATTGGGGCCCACCCGGGATGGGTACTAGGACCCGACCATCGGAGGAAGGAGAGGCAAATGATCGGCATCTTGATAGCGATTCTGATTGCGGCCCTCGTCTACGCGCTCTGCGTCGCCCTGGGCCTGCCCTCGATCGTGGGCATCATCGCCGCGATCCTGGTGCTCCTGGCGGGCATCCCGAGC
>DATACN010000379.1:0-19616 GCA_036258995.1 Thermoleophilaceae bacterium
GTAGCGGCGCGGCGCGGCAGACCGGCGCACTGCCTGGATGGCGCCGCGCCTCCGCTCCAGGCGGTCGAGCCGCAGCGCGGCGAAGTCCTGGACGCTCCACACGTGGGCGCTGCCGGCAGCCAGGACCACCGCTTGGAGGGCGGCCGACAGGAGCGGGGCGGTCGTTCCCACGGCCTCCGGCGGCCGGCCGACGGCCGCCGCGTGCGCGCCCGCGGCGCGGCTCTCGCGTACGAACTCCGCGAGCGTCGGTTCATAGACGCGCTCGGCGCGCAGCGAGCGGTCGAAGACGCCGCGCAGGCCCGCCTCGCGGCAGGCCGCTCCCAGCCGGAGGCCGGACTCCTGTTCGTGGAACCGCTCCACGGCCTCACCCAGGGCGGCGCAGTCCTCACGCCGCATCGAGACGGTGCCGCCCCACAGTTCCGCCAGGACGGTGTCCGGCTCGCGCTCGTAGCGCGCGCAGACCGCCTCGTACTGCGCGGCGCGCAGGCGGGGGGCGTAGTCGGCGGGGGCGCGCTCGTGCAGGACCCGGATCGGGGAGTAGCCGACCACGACGAGCCCGTCCCGATCGCGGTGTCGACGCGCGTGACCGCCCGCCAGACCGCGGCCGGCCAGGACGCCCACGCCCACGAGCAGGACGACATCCCCGCGAGCCCCGGAGGCGGCCGCGAGGCCTCCGCCGCGCTCACCCGCCTCCGCGACGACCAGCTCGAGCGTCGCCGGATCCTCGCGCAGCGGCCGGGCGAAAGCGTCGAGCGAGCCGCCGTCACGAGGAGGACCCCGCATCACGACCGAAACGGTCGGCGGCGCGTCCTGGCCCGTCAGAGCACGAGGGTCCGGTAGCGGATGCTCCCACGAGCGAACCGGCCGATCTCGGCGATCTCGACGAGCCAGTGGGCGGGGAGTTCCCGGATCGTGCGCAGGCGGGCGCGCAGCCCCTCGCCGTGCCGCCGGCGCTCGGCCATGTAGTACGGCCACAGCCCGACGAGGGCCCACGGCCGGCGCGGCGTCGCCGCGAGCGCCGCGAGAGCCAGCGCCGCGCCGACATGCTCGCGCTTCCACCACAGACCCAGCACGCACTGCTCCCCACGAAAGCGGGGATGTCGCTTGATCAGGAGCGGAAGGTTCTCCCACTTGGCGTCATGGCGGAGCTTCTCGCGCAGCGAGAGCGCGTCGACGGCGTGGTGGACCAGGGCGTCTGGAGCCCCCACCAGCACGGCGCCGGCCTCCTGCGCGCGAAGCGCCAAGTCGACGTCCTCGCCTGCCGTGGCGAAGCTCTCGTCGAAGCCGCCAAGCTGCTCGAGCAGTTCGCGCGGGTAGAGGATGTTGCAGGTCTGGGCGTTGCGGCCCGGGGCCTCGACCCAGACCGATCGCGGGTGGGGCGAAGCCTCGAACGCCGCGGCGTCACGGGGGTCCGGACGCGTAGTGCCCTGAACGACCGCGCCCGGATGGGCGAGCGCGCAATCGACCAGCCGCTCCAGCCAGTCGGCCGCGGGCCGGCAGTCGTCGTCCGTGAACGCGACCAGGTCCCCACGCGCGGCCCGCAAGCCGCAATTGCGCTGGTGCGCAGGTCCCGCAGCCTGGGGCTCCACCGCGACGTCCCGAAGCACGCCGGCGCGCCCAAGCTCGTGCTCCTCGAGCAGGCTCCGGGCCTCGAAGGGCTCGTAGGTGTGCGCGACCACGACCGTCCACCGGTCGCGTGGCAGCGTCTGCTCCGCGAGCGCGTCCAGCAGCTCCGTGAGGCCATGCGGACGCCGGTGAGAGGGGACGACGACGGCGACGAGCGGATCGGCCGCGTGAGCCTCGGTCACCACGTGCGCACCATACTGTCGCCGTGACCCGTGGCGATCCGGCTGCGTTCGCGGTAGAGACGCAGCGCGAGCTTCACCACCCCGGCCAACGACCCCGCCCAGACGAGGGCCATGATCGCGACGTACAGGTCCACCGGCGGAGGCTCGAACGGATTCCACTCGAAGATCACTGTCGGAAGGAGGAGCGCGGCCTGCACGGCGGCGACTTGCCACAGGTAGCCGGCCATGAGGGCGAACGGCAGCGCCCAGACCACGTACTGGAACGAGAACCCGATGCTGAGCAGGGGCAGAGCACACCACAGCAGCGCGGCGGCCGCCGTCGGCGGCGTCCGACGCAAGAGCACCAGCGCGATCAACGGCGACATCAGCGCGGCCGTGAGCGGGAACTCGTTGTCCCCCAGGAACTCGGTCAGCGGGGACAGCCTGATCGTCTCCGAGCGCAGCCACATTCCGGCCAGGTCGGGCTGCGTCAGCAGGCTTATCCCGCCGAACCCGGTCAACGCCCGGTGGGTGCGAAACGCGTCGATCGTGGCGTTCGGATCGGCGATCAGAAACGGCGCCACCGCGACGACGGGCACGGCGATCGCGGGGAGGACGAGCGCCGCGGCCTCCCGCCGCGAGAGTACGGACGGGAGCAGCGCGAAGAGCATCAGTCCCGGCACGGTCTTGATGCTCACGCCGAGGCCGATGAGCGCCCCGGCCACGATGGCCCGGCGGACGCCCGGGGTGGCGAGCTCCCAGTACCACACCGCCAGCGCGGCGGGCAGCAGCGCGACCGAATCGATCTGCCCGTGGAAGCCCGAGATGATCCCGAACGACGGTCCGAGGGCGACGAGCCCGGCCGCGAGCAGCCGGAGGCGCTCGCCCGCACCCCGCCTCCCCAGGTGGTCCTGCACGAGCCACGCGATCGCGCAGTCCGCCACGATCGGTGCAAGCTGGACGAGGCCGTGGTACGCAAGCCCGGTGACGTTCGCCACCTTGCTCGAGCCCAGGATGAAGGGGAAGAAACCGGAGTCGTACGGCCAGCGGTTGTAGGGGTGGCCGTTGACGATCGAGTAGACGTTCAGGGGGTCGTCCGCCAGGGCGTGGCGGACAGCCACGAGGGAGTCCATGTCGTAGATGAAGCCGTAGGTCTCGAACGCGACGATCGTCCGGGCGACGAGGCCGACCCCGATCAGGGACCAGAGAATGAGCCAACCGCGGCGGCTCAGCCCGGACGCGGCGCGACGAACTGGCGTATCCACCGGCGGTCACGGTAACGACCCCGGGCGGCGAGATGCCGGTTTACGCTTGGGCGCGTGAGCGAGTCGTCAACGACGCCGACGGCGGGCAGGTACAACGTGGCTCGCCCATCCGATCTGCGCGCGGCCCCGCCCTGGCACCGCCTGGCGTACATCATCGGGGCACTGCCCGCCGGGCTGGAGCCGCTCGCCCGTGACCTCCGGGTCCCGCCCGACGGCCGAGTCCTCGACTACGGGTGCGCGGACGCCCCGTACCGGCGTCTGTTTCCGCCCACCGTCGACTACGTCGGCGCCGATCTGCCCGGGAACCCGCTGGCCTCCCTCCAGATCAACTCCGACGGGACCGTGCCGGCCGCGAGCGAGAGCTTCGACGCGGTGATCTCGACGCAGGTGCTGGAGCACGTCGAGGACCCCGGCTTGTACCTCGCCGAATGCCGGCGGGTGCTGCGCCCGGGCGGGCGGATGCTGCTGTCGACGCACGGGATCATGGTGTACCACCCCGACCCGGTGGACTACTGGCGCTGGACGGGCGCCGGCCTGCGGCGGGCCGTGTCATCGGCCGGTTTCGAGGTCGAGAGGTTCGAGGGCATCATGGGACTCGCGGCCACGGGTCTCCAGCTCTTCCAGGACGCAGTCTGGTGGCGGCTCGCCTCCCCGCTGCGGCCGCTGCTGGCGCTGGTGCTGCAAACCGCAATTGCGGTCGTCGATCGCTTACAGGGCCCGGGGGGCAAGCGCGACAACGCGCTCGTCTTCGCCCTGACCGCCAGAAGGCCCTGATGCGTCCGCCGGGGCCCCGAACCGCCCTGCGCGCGGCGCGCGGCCGCGTCGCGTCGCGTGTCAGGGAGGGCCGGCGGCGGCGGCTCGAGCGACGACTGGCGGGGCCGCGCCTGTTGAGGGCTTTCGCGGACTGCCACCCCCACGCGTTCTTCGTCGAGATCGGCTCGAACGACGGCGAGCAACACGACCACCTTCGCCCCTTCATCCTCACGCGCGGATGGCGCGGGATCATGGTGGAGCCCGTTCCCTACGTCTTCGCGCGACTGCGCCGCAACTACGCGGGCGTGCCCGGGGTCATCCTCGAGAACGTGGCGGTAGCGGACCGCGACGGGCAGGTCCCCTTCTATTACCTGGCCGACGCCAGCGAGGAGGAGCGCCTGACCCTGCCGGACTGGTACGACGGGATCGGCTCCCTGGACCGCGACTTCCTCGTCGGCCACGAGGGCAAGATCGCCGACATCGAGAGTCGGATCGTGTGCGAGCCGGTCACCGCGCTCACGTTCGACTCGCTGTGCGAGAAGCACGGCGTGACGGCTGTCGACCTGATCGTCATCGACACCGAGGGATACGACTGGGAGATCCTGCGACGCTTCGACTTCGAGCGATGGCACCCCGAGTTGCTCGTCTACGAGCACTTTCACCTGAGTCCGGCCGACCGCGCCGATGCCGCCGCGAGGCTCCGCGAGGCCGGCTACGACACGATGGAAGAGGGGTTCGACACGTTCTGTCTCCACGGGTCTGCTGATCCGATCCTGAGGGAGCTGTGGAGGCGGCTCCGGCCGGCTGTCCCGGGCAGCTCGGTGCACGAGGAGTGAGGAAGCTGTTTCCACCCGAGGGCCAGGGGCGCCGGCTGCTGCGGCGGCGGCGCGGCGGCCTCCAGCCGCACCCGGATCTCATTCGCCTGAGCCCCGAGGACTGGCGCTACCTCACCACGCTCCACGACGACACCGTTCCGCTTCCCCCCGACGCCGACACGGAGCTGTCGCCGGACCATCCCCGCCTCCGCGAGCTGCGGGAGAGCTACGCGGAGCTGGACCTGCCGGTCAGCAGCTCATCGCGCTGGACCCGCGATGCAGTGGAGTCCTTCCTCGACCTGCGCTACTTCCGCGGGGAGACCATGATCACCTGGCATTACCGCGAGCTTCCGCGCATCACCGCCCTGAAGTACTTCCTATTCGTGCGCGAGGTCCAGCAACGCGACGAGCAGGGGCTGCTCGCGAAGCTCGGCGAGGATGGCGCGTTCGGATGCTGGACCTACTCCTATCCGGGCTACGGGCGCTTCAGCCGCGACCTGCTCGACTCGGTCAACGAGGTCCTCTTCCTCGAGCGCCAGCTCGAGCTCTCGAAGCGTGAGCGGTTCACTGCCGTCGACATCGGCGCGGGGTACGGCCGGCTCGCGCACCGCATGGTGTCGGCGTACCCGCGGATCGCGGACTACTGCTGCGTAGACGCAATCCCCGAGTCCACCTTCGTCAGTGACTATTACCTCGGCTTCCGGGGATGCAAGCCGCGGGCCCGCGTGGTGCCGCTCACCGCCGTGGAGGCAGAGCTCCAACCGGGCTCCTTCGACCTGGCGATCAACGTCCATTCGTTCTCCGAGTGCACGTACGCGGCAGTCGAGTGGTGGATCGATCTGCTCGAGCGCCTGGCCGTCCCGCGCCTCTTCCTCGTCCCCAACGAGCCGACTGACTTGCTGACGCTCGAGCCGGACGGGAGCCGACGCGACTTCGCGCCGCTCCTCGAGCGGGCCGGGTACCGGCTGGCCAGGCGCGAGCCGGCCATCGAGGATCTCGCGGTACGCGAGCTTCTGCGGCTGCACGACCACTTCCACCTATTCGAACTGGAGGGCGCGCCGTCCGTCGGTGCTTGACGTGGTCGCCTCGACCTCCCGCAAGACCGCTCGATCGAACTCGCTCTGCGTGTGGCGGGGCGCGGTGTGCAGCCCGGCCTCGCGCAGCCTGCGCCGCAGCTCCGGGTCCCCCGCGAGCCGTACTACCGCCCGTGCGAGAGCAGCCTCGTCGCCGGCCTCGAACAATAGGGCGTTCTGTCCGTCGCGCAGGTATTCCCCCGATCCGCCGCGGCCGGTGGCCACGACGGGCCGCCCACGTCCCATGGCCTCCAGTGGGACCAGGCCCCACGGTTCCTCCCAGATCACTGGAAAGACCACGACGTCCGCCTGTCCGTAGGCGGCGTGCACCTCGGCAGGCGTGCGTTGCCCCATGAGCCGTACCCGCTTCAGCGCACCCACTCGCCGGGCGGTCTCCATGACCCGCTGCTCCTCCCTGTCGTCCCAGCTCCCGACCACGCTCAGCGTCGCGGCATCCGGCAGGTGGGCCAGTGCCTCGACGGCGGTGTGCACGCCCTTCCGCTCATCGATGCGCCCGACGTACAGGAGTGACCAGCGCCATTCCCGTTCCGGGGCGGGGTCCAGGAACAGAGGGTCGATACCCGAATGCGCGATGCCCGAACGGAGGGGCCGCACGCCGGCCTCCTCAGCCCGCCGCCGCGTCGTCTCGCTGACGAACAGGTAGCGGGCCGCGCGCGCGAAGTCGACGCTCGTGGGTATCCCGGTGAGCCGCTCCGCGAAGGCGGCGAACCGGCTGAAGCGACCGCGAAAGGGACGGAGCCAGCCGTCCATGTGAGGGGCATATTCGAGCCAGTCGTCGTGGACGAAGGCGAGCGACGGGGTCCCGGCCCGGCGCACGCGCTCGATCAGCGAGAGAGACATGCCGCCCATCGACCACCACGTCACGACGTCCGGCCGGAAACTGGCGATGTGACGCCGGAAGGCCCTCGCGTTGTGACGCTCCAGGCGCAGCCGTGCGACGGCGCTCATGTCGGGGAGGTAATGCGGACGCCAGTACAGGCGCAGCTCGCGTCGAACGTTCGGATCGTCGGCTCCGGGCATGCCGAAGTCGAGGTCGCTCGTCAGGACGAGGACCTCGTGCCCACGGTGCTCGAGGTAGCGCATCGCCGCACGCCAGACCTGCTCGTACCCCCCGAAGCTCTGGGGCGGGTACATGTGTCCGAGAGCCAGCACGCGCACGGCGGGGCGAGCATAGACTTGCGTCGCCGTGGCCTCACGCATCGGCTCGCTGATCCGCGGCTCGCTCCCTCCTGCCGTGCGCGTCCGGCTCGGCCGAGCGGGGGCCGGTGCGCTCGAGCGGTACGCCCGCGGGCTCGGCTTTGACCTCGTCCGGCGCGGTTTCTACAGCCCGCTGCCCGCGGTCGAAGAGCTACCCCCCGAGGTGTGGACCCGCCGCAGCCCGCTCGAAGGCATCGACTTCGACAGCGGCGAGCAGCTTCGGTTCGTACGGAAGAACCTCGCCCGATACATACCGGAGTTCGATCCGCGGTTCGAGACCGGGACGTCGTTCGGCCGCTATGACATCCGCAACCTCGCATACGACGAGGTCGACTCCGAGCTGCTGTACGCGTTCATCCGCTTCCTGAGACCGGAGCGCGTCATCGAGCTCGGGTCCGGGTTCTCATCCATGGTCCTCGCCTACGCCTGCCGGGCGAACCGGGCGGACGGCAGGGAGTGCAGGTATGAGGTCTTCGACCCCTATCCGAGGTCCTGGGTCCGCGAGCTCGACGGCCTGGACGCTTGCCACGAGCTGCCCGCGCAAGAAGCGCCGGACGCGGCCTTCGACGCCCTGGGTGCGAACGACCTCCTCTTCGTCGATACCACGCACACGGTCAAGGTGGGAAGCGACGTCAACCGCATCGTCCTCGACGTACTGCCGCGCCTGGCGCCGGGTGTCGTCGTCCAGTTCCACGACATCTTCATCCCGTGGGAGTACCACCGTCACTGGATCGAGGGCGACTGGACCTGGAACGAGCAGTATCTCGTCCAGGCCTTCCTCTCAATGAACCGGGATTACGAGATCCTCGTGTCCTGTCAGGCGCTCGTGCGCGAGCATGCGGACGAGCTCACCAACCTGATTCCAACGCTGCGGGCGGCGAGCGCCCCCAGCGCCCTCTGGATCCGCCGCCGATGACGGTTGGTCTTCGCGGCCACGTCGCGAGGCTCCTCTCCGGCCCTCGGGGCCGCCTCGCGGTGGGCATCGTCGTGCTGGCATTGGTGGTGCGCCTGGTCGCCGCCGTCGCAGTCTTCGACGACCCGCTCGCATTCGATCCGCGCGACTACGACCGCTACGCCCGGTCGATCGCGACGGGGGACGGCTATCCAGAGGCCTTCGCTCCGTACCAGGGCCCCACGGCCTACAGGCCGCCCGCGTTCCCCGTCGTCCTCGGAGCGGTCTACGCCGTGCGCGGCGGCGCGGACCCCCCGCCGGACTGGAGTGTCTACCTCCGGGGCCACCAGCCCGACCAACGGCAGGTGAACGCCGGTCGGATCGCGCAGGCCTTACTCGGCACCGCCGCGGTAGCGATGGTCGGGCTGGTGGCGTTCCAGCTCTTCGGAGCGCGCGTCGCGCTCCTGTCGCTCGGGTTGGGCGCGGTGTACCCGCCGTTCGTGATCGTCGGGCTGAGCCTGTTCTCGGAACCCCTGTTCATCTTGCTCGTCCTGGCGGCGGTCGCAGCGGCGCTTCGCGCGCGGGCCGGACCAACACGGGTACTTCGCTGGGCCGCAGTGAGCGGAGCGTTCGCCGGGCTCGCATGGCTGACCCGCAGCAACGGGTTCGTGGTGCTGCCGGCCCTCTGCCTCCTCGTATGGACGGTGAGGCCGCGGCTCTCACGAACGGCGTTGGCGGCTCCCGCGGTGTTGCTCGGCGCAGTGGCGCTCGTGGTCGGCCCATGGACCGTTCGCAACGCCGTGACGCTCGACGCGTTCATCCCGGTCAGCAGCGAGGGCGGCTACACGCTCGCCGGTACCTACAACGACACGTCCCGCAACAGCGACACCTATCCAGCGGGCTGGATCCCGGCGGAGCGCGACCTCGACAACGCCAGGATCATGCGCACGCTCCGGGACGACGGGGAGCTCTCGTCCGAGATGATGCGCCAGTCCCTCGAGTACATCGGCGACCATCCCGCCTACGTCGGCAAGGTCGCCTACTGCAACACGATGAGGATGATCTACCTGGAGCGGCTGGGGTGCGGAGAGTCGGGCTTCGGCCGGGCCAACTTCATCCACGAGACCAGGATCGGCGACGGCGTGATCGCGCTGGCGATTGTCTCGTTCGCCGCCCTGGCTCTGCTCGCGCTCGGGGGAGCCGCGACGCGTGCGGCCCGCGCCGCGCCGCTATCGCTGTGGCTGGTCCCGCTGTCCCTGGCGACGGTCGTGCTCGTCGTCTCGGGCAACCGTCTCCGAGCTCCTATCGAGCCCTTCATGATCATGCTTGCGGCGCTCGCCCTGGCGCGGCTGACCGGCCGCTTCCGGCGGTGTGTGAGCGCGTGATCGCCGGGGCGTTCCACCTGTTCGAGCGCGGCTGAGCGTGGCGACCCTGCACCTCTCATGCGCGGCCGACCGCCAGTACGTCCCGCACGCGGCCGCGATGCTGCGCTCGGTCCTGCGCCTCAGGGGCGAGCTCGACGCCGCCGTCCACTTCCTCCACGGACCCCGCCTGCCCCGTCGTGCCCGCCGGCGGCTCGCGGGCATGGTGGAGCGGCTTGGCGCGGCCATCGAGTTCCTCGAGGTGCCCGACGAGCGGGTCGAGGGGCTCGCCCTGTTCGAGGGCATCACGCCGACCATGTGGTATCGGGTGTACCTGCCCGAGCTGCTGCCCGACGTCGAACGCGTGCTCTACCTCGACGCGGACGTGCTGGCCGTCGCCCCGCTCGGGCCCTTGTGGGCCACTGACGTCGACGGCTGGCTGCTGGCCGCCGTTACCAACGTGTTCCCCGACCATTCCGCGGCGCGGGCGCGCCCCGCGGCGCTCGGGCTCTCGGGCCCCGAGCAGTACTTCAACAGCGGCGTGCTGCTGCTCAATCTCGACGAGATGCGACGCGACGGGACGAGCGACAAGATCCTCGACTTCGCGCGCTCGAACGAGTTGCTGTACCCCGATCAGGACGCGCTCAACGCGGTGATGGCTCGCAGGCGGCTTGCGCTTCATCCGCGCTGGAACTGCATGAACAGCCTGTTCGTCTACCCCTGGGCGGACGAGGCCTTCCCGACCGGCCAGGCCGATGAGGCGCGCCGGCGACCCGGCATCCGACACTTCGAGGGACCCGCGGAGAACAAGCCCTGGCATCGCGACTGTGGGCACGAGGGCCGCGAGCTCTATTTCGAGCAGCGGCGTGAGACTCCCTGGCGGCGTGTGAGGCTCACTGCTTGACGGCGATCCGGGCCGTGTAATCGATGCGGTTCAGCAGCAGGGGCTCGCCCTGCGCGAGGAAATACTCGTCGACCGCCCGGCGCGCGCCCTCCCAATGCCCGTAGTCATCGACGATCAGCACGCCGCCCTGGACCAGCCGTGGATAGAGGTGCTCGAGCTCGTGGCGCGTGGACTCGTACCAATCGGTGTCGAGCCGGAGCAGGGCGAGGTGCTCGGGCGCCGCCCGGGGCAGCGTCTTCTCGACCGGGCCGCGGACGAAATGGATGCGGTCGGCCGGATAACCGAGGTCCAGCACGGTCTCGCGCACAGCCTCCTCGTTGAAGTGCTCGGGGTCGAAGAGCTCCGGCCACGCGCGGCCGGTTTCCGCGGCGTTCCAGGTCTCGAGCGCGGGCGGATCGATGGGCGACACGTCGTGCTCGGTGGGGCGCGTCATGCCCTCGAAGGTGTCGAACAGGTGGATGTCGCGGTCCTCGACCCCGAGTTCCTGTAGCACGAGGATTATCGCGACCACCGAGCCGCCGCGCCAAACTCCGCACTCCGCGAAGTCGCCCTCGAGCTCGCGCGCGACGCAGTAGCGCACCGCGTCGATCAGCGCCAACAGCCGTGCCGCCCCGGTCATCGTGAGAGGAAGCGCACGCTCGATCACTCGTCGATCAGCCGCCGACAGCAAGCCGAGGTCGGGCGCTTTGCCGAGCCCGGACGCTTCGGCGGGCGGGCCGCCCCCGCGCCTCCCCAGCAGCCTTCGTATCGCGGAGCTCACGCTCAGGCCGCCTGGGGCGCTCCACGGGTGCCGCGCAGGTAGCCGAGCAGCTCGCGGAGCAGGTCGCGCTCCGCGAACCAGGTGGCGGCGGCGGTAGCCACGGCGTACAGGGAGAGCTCGGCAAGCGCCATCGCAAGCGTGCGCTCGCCGCTCTCGAGAAGGCGCGTCCCGAGCACCAGGGCCACGGCGGGGATGCTCGGCACGATCGACCGGACCGAGTGGCGGAGCATCTCGAAGCCGGAGAACAGCCGAGTGAGGTAGTAGGCGCGAACGGACAGGTCGGCCATCAGGGCGGCCACGATTCCGATCGCGTAGCCGGTCAGCCCCTCTGTCGTCATGAGCGGCACGCCGACGGCCACGAAGGTCGCGAACGTGATCATCCCGTGGACGGCGAGCGGCCGGGTGTCGCCCCTCGCCAGGAAGTACGCGGGCCAGTTGAACGCGATTTGCCTCGCGGCCGCCACGAGCCCGAATACCTGCAACAGGCCCACGGCGAGCTCCCACCTCTCGCCGAGCACGGGAGCCACGACGTCGGGCGCGAACAGGGCGAGCCCGACACCGAACGGGATGCCCCACATGAGGCCGACCCGGTTCGACTTGACGAACGACTCGAACAGCAGCTCTGTGCGGTCCCGCACGGCGCATATGGCCGGGTAGAGGGTCTGGGTGAGGATGTGGTCCACCCGCTCGGCGAAGCGGCTGATCGTCGCGGCGAGTCCGATGGCGCCGACGCCCGCGAGTCCGACCTCCTGGGATCCGACGATTACCGCCACCTGCACGGTGAGCGCGCCGCTGGCGGCGGCAACGACTATCGGCCACGAGAAGGAGAAGTACTCGCCGAACAGCCGGCGGTCGAAGCGCAGGCGGATGGGATATGGACACGCGCGAAGCGCCACGAGGCCGGCGACCCAGAAGCCGGTAACGCCCCCGATCACCAGGCTCCAGTAGCCGGCCCCGGCCGCTCCAAGCGCCACCGTGACGACCAGGCCCGTGATGGGCTCGACGGCGTGCAGCGCGCGCTCGCGCGCGAACCGCATCTCGCGGTAGAAGATCCAGAGCGGGCTCTGGAGGGCCGAGCCGAGCACGGCCAGCGCCAGCACCGCCCCTGGGAGGATGATGTCGGTGCGATCGTAGACCTGCGCGAACAGCGGCAAGGTTGCGATTGCCAGCAGCACGAACGCCGTCCGCCAGACCAGGTTGACCGTGAAGGCCTTCTGGAAGGCCGTTTCCTGGTCGATCTCCGATTGCTGGACGAACTTGTCGCTGACCCCGATCTCGAGAACGAAGAGCAGCGCGGTGACAGAGGCGAAGACGACGCCCCAGAGCCCGAACTCGCTGGCGGTCAGGAAGGCTGCGATGGCGAGGTGCCGAATGAGGCCGAGCCCGGCCATCCCGACGCTGAAGGCCCCGTTGATAATGGTTCCCCGCGCGGTGTGCTCGCGCAGGCTGCGCCCCCCCAGGGCGATCCTCGCTGCGATCGGGTCGCCTTCGGCCATCGGGGACCGAGCTTAAGCCCCTCCTGCTATTCATGGCCCGTTGTGAGAGGCCTGACCCTGCTCGCGGCCGGGCCGCTCGTGCTCGGACCCGCCGTTCTGGCGTTCTTCGACGGCGGGTACTTCGACCGGCCGCGCCTGGTGGCCGGAATCGTCGCCTGGGCGCTGGTCGCCCTCGCCGCCGTGTTCGCCGAGCGGCCGTTCCCCCGGTACCTGCCTGGATGGCTGGCCATCGGCGGGCTGGTGCTCCTGACCGCCTGGACGGCGCTGTCACTGGCGTGGGCTCCACTCCGATCACAGGCGATGGGCGACGTGCAGCGGCTCGCGCTCTACAGCGGAGTGCTGATCGCCGCGGCCGCGTGGCTTCGCCCACCGCGGGCCGCGACCCTCGTCGAGCCCGGCTTGGCGCTGGGGGTGATCGCGGTCGTGGGCTACGGGATGTCGGAGCGCTTCCTGCCCGGCCTGCTCGAGCACAAGGCCAGCATGCTGGCGTTCGGGCGCCTCGAGCAGCCGATCACGTATTGGAATGGCATGGGAATCGTGGCTGCAATTGGTCTGGTGCTGGTCGCCAGGCTCGCTGGAAGCTCGGGGCGGCCGCGCTGGTTGCGCGCGCTGGCGGCGGGCGGAGCACCGCTGCTCGGGGCAGGGCTGCTGCTGACCTTCTCCCGGGGGGCGATGGCGGCGGGAGCCGCCGGCCTGTTCCTGCTGCTGGTCCTGGCTCCCGAGCGCGGGCAGACCCGAGCCGTCGCCCTGACTGTCGCGACGGCGGTCTGCGCGGCAGTGCCGGCGGCCGTGCTTCCCGGGGTCGACGTCGTGGGTCCGGAGCAGTCGAGCTCGTCGGGCGCGGTCTTGCTCTGCACCACCCTGCTGCTCGGCTGTATCGCCGCATTCGCGCAGTGGCGCATTGCCGGGGAGCCGGCGGACACAGCCCCGCGGGCCCGAAAGGGCATTCGCCGCTGGGGCTGGGCCGTTGTGACGCTCGTGGCCATCACGTCGCTGGTGGCCGTCGCTGCCGCGATCGACTCGAACGAGACGGGCGGCCAGGGCGACCGGCAGCGAGCAGGCGCTCAGCGCCTGAGGTCGCTCGAGAGCCCGCGCTACCGCTACTGGGGCGTGGCGGTTGGCGCGCTCGCATCGGATCCGCTGACGGGCGTTGGCACCGCCGGCTTCCGCGTGGAGTGGGCACGGGAGGGGGACAGGGGCAGCTTCGCGCGCGAAGCCCACTCCCTCTACTTCGAAACGGCCGCGGAGCTGGGCCTCGCCGGGCTGGCCCTGCTCGCGATGTTCGGCGCAGGCCTCGTCCTGTCCGCACGTCGTGCCCTCGCCCGCGATCCGGCTGCTGCAGCCGGCCCCGTGGCAGTCATGCTCACGTGGGCGCTGCACGCCGGCATCGACTGGGACTGGGAGCTGCCCGCAGTCACGCTGCCGGCGTTGATCTGTGGCGGGGTCCTCGTGGCCTCCGGCGACCTCGGCGCGCGCCGGTCTGCGCCGGCTAACGACCCTGGAGTACGAGAACGCGGCGGCGTGCTTCACGTCTGAGGGCCGGGTCTTGCGCCGTCCGGCTCAGGGCATGCCACGCCTGTGCGTTCTCCGGCTCCATCCTGACAACGTCCTGGAGCAGCAGCTGGGCCTCGCGGCGCCGGCCGCGCTGCGTCAGGAGCGCGGCCTCGACCAGCTTGGGGCCGCTGTCCGGTTGGAAGCGGCGCGCGTTCCGAGCCATCCGTCGCGCCTCAGCGTTCTCCGCGGGTGAGCCGCCACCGTTTATCGCCGTCACGAAGGCCTCGACCTCCCCGTGCTTGAACGCCAAAGAGATACCGAGCCAGGCGGCCGCCCCCACAGCCGCCGCGGCGAGGGTCAGCCTGGCGGCGAGACCGGGCGGTTGAGCTACCGGTGCGTCGATGGTCGGGAGAATGGCAGGCATGGGCGAGGGTCTCGTCATCAGCTACTCGCCGTTGCTCGGTGGCGCCGAGCGGATCCTCCTCGACTTGGTGCCCTCGGTCGCCCCTCGCGCCGTGCTGGCATGCCCGCCGGGGCCGCTGGCGCGGGAGGCCGCGGCCGCGGGGCTCGAGGTGCGGGAGCTGCGACCGCGCAGGCTGGAGCTGCGCGGCAGCGCCCGCGATCGCCTTGGCGCGCCGCTCCGCCTGGCCGGTCAGGGGCTCGAGCTGCGCCCCCTGATTCGCAGCCTGGGGCCGCGCTGGATCGTGGCGTGGAGCATGAGGTCCGCCCTGTCAGCCGGGCTTGGGCGCGGGAGACATGGGCCACCGCTGCTCTTCCAGCACAACGACTTCGTGCCGGCCGGTCTTGCGGGGCGGGCCGTGCGCGATGCGGCGCGGCGCGCGGATGTCGTAAGCGCGCTCTCTCACGCCATCGCGCGCGACCTCGATCCGCAGGGGCGGCTGGGCGACCGGCTGCTGGTCTCCCACCCCGGCGTGGACCTGGATCGCTTCGCGCCGCAGGCCGACGCCCGGAATGGCCGCGACGTGCTGCTGCTCGGTGCGATCGTCGACTGGAAGCAGCCCCGGCTGGCACTCGAGACCGTCGCGCGCATACCGCAGTCGCGGCTGCTGATCGCGGGCGGCCCGCTCGGCGAGGCCGGCGAAGCCCTCCTCGACCGTCTGCGGGCCCGAGCCGAGCAGCCGGACCTGACCGGTCGAGTCGAGTTCCTCGGCCGGCTCGAGGACCCTCGACCGGCGCTTGGCCGCGCCGCGTTGCTGCTGCACTGCGCGGATCGGGAGCCGTTCGGGATGGCGCTCGTCGAGGCCCTGGCGAGCCGGCGAGCGGTCGTGGCACCAGCCGCGGGCGGTCCGCTCGAGATCGTCGACCAAAGCTGTGGGCGGCTCTACCCACCGGGTGACGTGGAGGCGGCCGCGCGTGCCGTCACCGAGTTGCTCGAAGACCGCCCCTTGCTGGCGCGGCTGGCCAGTGGTGCGCGGGAAAGAGCCGAGCGGACCTTCGGCGTGGACGCGGCGCGCGAGCGCTTCCGGGAAGCTCTCGATCGGCTCGATCGCTTGAGGGGCTCGCGCTAGTTTGCCTGGCCTGAACAGCGAGATATGGGCGATCGTCGTGACGCACAACAGACGGGAGCTGTTGCGCGCCGCGCTGGCCGCCATCGAGCGCCAGTCGCACCCGCCTGACCGGGTACTGGTCGTCGACAACGCGAGCAGCGACGGAACGCCGGAGATGGTTCGCGGCGAGTATGGCGAGGTCGAGCTGCTGGCCTTGACGTCGAACGAGGGTGGCGCCGGCGGGTTCCACGAGGGGATGAAGGAGGCATACCGCAGGGGCGCCGAGTGGCTGTGGCTGATGGACGACGACACGATCCCCCGAGCGAACGCGCTCGCCGAGCTGATGGCCGCCGCCGACCGCGCTGCGCATCTCGGGCCTCGGCTGCTCGCGAGCAAGGCGCTCTGGACGGACGGGCAGCTCCACCCGCTCAACGTGCCCGGAATCGAGCGCGAGCGGTTGGCGCGGATCGTGAGCGGCGCCGAGCTGCGGCTGCTGCCGATAACCACCGCCACCTTCGCGTCGCTGCTCGTGAGCCGCAGCGCAGTGGCGCGCCATGGCCTTCCGGCCAAGCACTTCTTCGTCTGGAGCGATGACATCGACTACACGAGCCGCGTTCTGCGCGACGACCCCGGCTTCCTGGTGCCGACCAGCATCGTCGAACACCGGACGGAGTCCGCCTACGCACACGTCTGCGCGCCACCCGAGCGCTTCTACTTCCACGTTCGCAACACCCTCTACCTGCTGCGGGATCGCCTCGACAGGCCGCGGGAGGCCGCCTACCTCGGCTGGGAGCTGGTGTCGTCGATCACGCGCTACCTGCGCGCGAGCTCCGAGCCCACCCGGGCCATGCGGTCAATCCTCCGTGGGTTGCGTCACGGCCTTCGCCGGTTGCCCCCTGATTCCGCGCGCTACCCCTTCCGCGAGGGCGCGGAGCACGGCTAGTGGCCGGCCGCTTCGTGCTTCGGCGACTGCTCGCTCGGCCAGGGCGAGCGCGAGCCAGCGCAGGTCCGCGCCGTCAAACGCGGGTCCGAACAGCATGGCCGTCCGGTTTCGCAGCTCGCGCGCCGGATCGGCGCGCAGCGCTGCATCCTTCTGCCTGACGACCAGGCTGCGCGGGGCGTACAGGCCCAACGCTCCGCGCAGAAGCCTCCCGGTCCATTCGAGGTCATCGCCGTCCGATACGAAGTCCACACGCGGAAGGCCCCGAGCGGCCACGACGTCGCGGGCCACGAGCAGGGACCCGTGCCGCGCCATCCGGATCGCTACGGCTCCTCGCTGGTAGGCCTCGATCGCGAGGCCGGGAGGATTGACCTGCGGCCACGGCGCTGCTGCCGCGTCGAGCTCGCCGTCCGCGAGCACCATTCGGCTGGCCACCAGCGCGGGCTTTGCGAGCGCCCCATCCACTTCCGCGGCTTCGAGCAGATGCTGGAGCGCATCCGGGCGCGGCAGCGCGGTTCCATCCAGGAGCCAGAGCCAGTGCTGAGCGCGCCCAAGCGCGACCTCCAAGCCCGCGTGGAGCCCTGCCGCAGTGCGCCATCCCGGGGCGGGAGTGATCAACTCGGCGCCCGCCCGGCCGACGGCGTCCCGCGCGCTCTCGCCGCCAACCGCGAGCACCGCGTCCACTCCAGCCGTCTGGTCCGCCACGGCCCCGATGACCGCTTCGAGAGGTGGCGCCGGCTGCTCGAGCACGATCGCCAGCACCCCCTGGGGGCTGTTCACCTGAGCCGGCGACCGAGCCCGCGCATCGGTGCGCGGGCGGGTAGGCGGGTGCGGCGGGCATCGTGTCGCGGCTGCGCGTCGGTCTCGCTCAGTACCTCCTCCACCTGCCGCACCAACCTCCGGCGGAACGCCGCCGTGTTGAAGCGCCCTGCGTTGCGCACGCAGTCCTCCGGAGAGATCTCGGTCTCGTCGAAGCGGGTGACGGCCTCCGCGAGCTCCTCGGGCCCGCCGTGCCAGAAAACGCCGGTCTCACCTTCCCGGACCGTCTCGCGCACACCGCCGCCCGCCATGCCGATCACCGGCCTGCCGGCCGCCTGCGCCTCGACCGCCGCGATGCCGAACTCCTCGATGGCCGTGACCACGAGCGCCCGGCACGCCGACAGGAGCTGCGCCACAAGGTCGTCGCCCACTCGGCCCAGGAAGCGGATTCCCGGCCCGGCCATACGCCGGAGCCGACGCGAGTCGGGGCCGTCGCCAACCACTATCAGCGGAAGCTTCAACCGGTTGAAGGCCTCGATTGCGACCTGGATCCGTTTGTGCGGCATCAGCTCCGACAGCACCAGGTAGAAGTCACCCACCGATCCGGGACGGAAGCGCTCGGTCTCCACGGGCGGATAGACGACCGTCGACTCACGCCCGAAGTAGGTGGCGATCCGCCGCTGGGTGGCGCGCGAGTTGGCCACGTAGCGGTCGACGCGCTGCGCCGCGATCCAGTCCCACTGCCGCCAGCGCCGGAACAGCACCCGCAGGGCCTCGCGAGTCAGCGGATTGCGGCGGGCTGCGAGCGTCGCGTCGCGGTCGTTCCACACATACCGGAACGGGTTGTGGCAGTAGGTGAGGTGGACCGTGTCCTCATCGCACATGACGGCGTGCGCCCACGCGCTCGAGCTGGACACGACGAGGTCGTAGCCGGACAGGTCGAACGATTCGATCGCCGCCGGGTAGAACGGCAGCAGCACGCGGAAGGTGCGCGCCGTGGGCCGCAGCTTCTGGAGCGGCGAGGTGTGGATGTTCCGATGCTCGAAGCGGCCCTCGGTGCCGTCAGGGTCGTAGACGGGCGTAAAAACGTCCGCATCGGGCCACAGATCGCACATCGCGAGGAACACTCGCTCGGCTCCTCGCAGGTCCAGGAGGAAGTCGTGCACGAGCGCCATACGCACGTCGGGCCGGCCGTTCATCGGGCGCCAGTCTAGGGACGACGGGGTGGCGCCAGCGTTGCAGAGGGTCCCCGCCCTTGCGGGGCGCCGCGCATCGCCGAGGACCTTTGACGGGCACTATCCTCAGGCCGCGATGGATGAGCGCGCTCTTGCCGAGCGCCTGATCACCTACGACACGTCCACCCTCGAGGGGATGCAGAGCGCCGCCGGCTTCGTGAAGGGCTGGCTGGAGGCGAGGGATGTCGAGGTGACGGGCACGATCCACAACGGGAGGCCGGTGCTGACCGCATCGGTCGGCGCCGCGCATGGGCCGACCCTGATCCTGCACGGCCACCTCGACGTGGTTCCCGGCCGGCCGGAGCAGTTCACGCCGACCGTGCAGGGCGACCGCCTCTTCGGCAGGGGGGCCTATGACATGAAGGGCGGCCTGGCGGGGATGATGTGCGCCCTGGTCGAAGCCGCGGAGCAGAAGGACGCCAGGGTCCACTTCCTGTGCATCTCCGACGAGGAGTCCGACGAGGAGAACCAGCGCGGATCCGACTACCTCGTCGAGCAGGGCTATCTGGGTGACTTCGCCATCACCGGCGAGCCGACCGACCTGCACGTCGGGGTGGAAGCCAAGGGTGTGTTGGCCATGCGGATCGAGGTCACCGGCACCGCCGCCCACGGCTCGACCCCCTGGGTGGGCGACAACGCCGTGCTCAAGGCGCTCGACGTCTTCCGCGGCATCGAGTCGCTTCCCTTCGCGCGCGAGTCGTCGGACCTCTTCGACCGGCCCTCGATCAACCTGGGCCGCATCCTCGGCGGCGACGCCGTCAACAAGGTGCCCGACGTCTGCACGATCGACGTGGACGTGCGCTACCTGCCGGGCCAGGACCCGGACGCGATCCTCGAGGCGATCAACGTGCTGCCCGACGCCCGCGTGGTCAAGACCTTCCGCCGCTCGCCGGCGATCGTCCAGCGCGGGAACGCCTCGGTGCAGCTGCTCGGCCGCGCGATCTCGGAGGTGGCGCCGCGTCCCGAGCGGATCTCGGTCGGGCGCCACGGCGCGTCCGACGCGATCTGCTTCATCGAGGCCGGGGTCCCCGCCGTGGAGTTCGGCCCCGAGGGGGACGGGCACCACGGCCCGGAGGAATGGGTGTCGATCCGCTCGCTGGGTCACTATCGGCGGGCGCTCGTGGAGTTCATCCGGCTGTTCGGGGAGAGTCGCGACTCCGCCCGGCCACCCGACGAGGGCACCCACCTGAGGATCGCCTGAGATGCTCGAAGACCAACCCCGCCCCGGCCTCTGGAAGCGGCTAGCCATCGGCGCCGCGCTGGTGGTGTTCGCCACCGCGGGGGCGACCGCCGTGGCGGGCTTCAAGGAGGTCGACTCGGTCGTCGACGCCCTCAAGGTGCGGCCGGAGCTGAAGC
>DATACN010000380.1:0-1645 GCA_036258995.1 Thermoleophilaceae bacterium
GTGCTGGCCAACGCCGGCCACTTCGACGTCGAGATCGACCTGGCCGGCCTCGAGTCGTTGGCGAAGGGCCGCGTCACCGAGGTGCTGCCCCTGGTCGAGCAGTACGACCTGGGCGGGAAGCGGATCAACCTGCTCGCCAGCGGCCGCGTGGTCAACCTGGCCGCCGGGGAGGGCCACCCGGCGGCCGTCATGGACATGAGCTTCGCCAACCTCGCGCTGGCGGTCGAGCATCTCGTGCTCCACGGCCCACAGCTCGAGCAGCGCGTGCTCGACGTGCCCCGCGAGATCGACGACCAGATCGCCCGCCTCAAGCTGGCGGCACTGGGCGTCGAGATCGACGAGCTGACGCCCGAGCAGGAGGCCTACCTGAGCTCCTGGGGCGCGGCGTGAGCAACGTCGAGATCGTCCGATCGCTGTACGAGCGCTGGGCCAGGCGGGAGAACCCCGACGAGCTCTATGACCCGGAGATCGAGTGGACGATGCCGCACCCGGGCGGCCAGGTGAAGGGCCGCGAGCAGGTGATCGCCTTCCTGCGTAGCTTCATGGGCGCCTGGGACGAGCATGAGATCGAGATCGAGGAGATGCGCGAGCTCGACGGCGGAAGGGTGCTGGTGCTCTCCACCGAGCGGGGCCGAGGGCGCGTGAGCGGCGTGGAGACCGTCGCCCACCCTGCGGCCCTCTGGACGCTGCGTGACGGCAAGGTCGTGCGCTTCGAGGCCTTTGGCGACCGCGACGAGGCGCGGCGCCGCGCGGGTCTCGAGGCGGCGTGAGGCTCAGGCCGCCTCGGCGACGCGGGCGATCCGTCCGGCAGCGCCGTCGAGCGCGCCGGCCGAGAGGAGCGCCTCGGTGGCCTTCTTGACGACGCGGCCGGTGATGCCGCCGCCGCCGAGCAGCGACACCGAGGCCTTGACCTCGCTGCCGTCGCCGGACGGGGCCAGGTCGTAGCGAACGTCGATCCCGATGGGGCCCTTGGCCGTCAGCTCGAGGCCGGCCTCGTCGGCCGCGTGGATCTCGACGTCGAAGCCCATGCTCATCCCGGCGATGCCGCCACGCACGCGGGCGTGGGAGCCGGCCTCGAGCCTGCGGCCGTCGAGCTGCTCGACCTGGAAGGGGATCGGCGCCCAGTCCCGGATCGCCTCGGGGTCGGTGAGTACCTCGAGCACCTGATCCGGCGTCGCGTTGGCGGTTGTGCTTGTCGTCCAATGGGCCATTGCATATCTCATTCGTTGCGTGGCCCAATTTGGCTCAGCCGTGCGGTCCTGTCGTCGGCCTCGCCGCCGATTTGCCCTCATCCTCGAGGAGGATTCGCGGGTCGTCGCCGCGGAGGACGACAGACGCCCGTCCCCCGGATAACTTGGGCGCATGCAGTTCCCCAGCAAGCTGCTCGCGCGGGCCCGCGACTTGGATCCGTGGCGGGCCGACCTGGGCCTGGCAGGGATCTTCGGCGTCGCCACCGTGGTCGAGTGTCTGCTGATCCCAAGCGAGGGATTCAGCCGCGCCACCACGGCCGCATTCGGGGTCGCCGCGATCGTGCCCGCGGTCGCCCTGCGGCGGCGCGACACGATGGTCGGGATCCTGGTGTTCGTCGGGGTGCTCCTCGTGGCGGCGCCGGTGGGGACCTTCCTGCTCGTCACCGGCACCACGC
>DATACN010000381.1:0-14397 GCA_036258995.1 Thermoleophilaceae bacterium
GGTGAGTAGCGCCTCGGCCTCGGTCTCGGTGGCGATGAAGTCGACCTCGGCGACCTGGCCGGCAAGGTCGACGGAGCCGCGCATCGTGGCCTTCGACGAGAAATGGCTTGCCACCCGCTTTCGGATCGAGCGGGCCTTGCCCACGTAGATGACCTTGCCCCTGGCGTCCTTGAACAGGTAGACGCCCGGAGAGTCGGGCAGGGCCTTGCGCTGCTCCTTCAGATCGACCGTCGCGGCCACGCTTTCGAGGATAGGTGCGGAACCGGCCAGGGGTTGCGCGGCTGAAATCGCGCAAATAGGGTTGAGCACTGAGGCGCCCTTGAACGAAGCGCGGTCACCTGCTCCGCAGCCCCCGGCTGGAACAGCTCCGCCCCAGGGCCCGCGGCCGCATGGCTCCGGCCTCAAGAGATCTCGCGGCTGGTGGGTAGCTCGAATCGTTGGAGGCGTCGTCGTCGCGGCGCTCGTGGTGTGGAGCGTCCTGTACATCAGGGATCAGGCGGTCGGCGAGGGGACCTGCTTTCCGCGCCAACCGGCGATGAAGCAGGGCTTCTCCTCGAGCGAGGCTCCGCGCTGGACCCTCCGCCCGCAGCGGCGGCGAATCGGGATCGCTCTCGACAACTACGTGGGGCAACCGAAGGAAGGGCGTGGATACGCGAAGGTCAGGAGAGGCACGCCCGCCCGCCGGCGTGGCGGCCGGCGTTCCCGTGGCGGCGGCGGTCGAGCCCTTCCTCGGCGCATACGCCTCGCCGCATTCCTGTTGGGCGGGCTATCCGACGGCTCGCGCGACATCGGGGCTCGAGCCGCCGCTCGCGCGAAGCGCACCCCCGACGGCATGGCGATCAACGTCACCGTCTGCGTCCGCCGTTCGGAGCGACGCGAGCTCAGCCGCCCTGGCCGGTACACCGGCCGTGTCCGCGTCGCCGGTCCGCGCGTCGGGCCCGCCGACATCCCTGTCGCGGTCACGATCAAGGCGGCGCTTCCCGAGTACGCCGTCCTGGCGCTGGTCATCGCCGCACTCGGCTCGGCGCTGGGAGCCGCCTACTCGCGACCCGCCGGCGGCGACGACACGGCCGAGGAGATAAGGCAGCGAAGGCAACTGGACGCGTCGGACCCGGAGCAGGCGAAGAAGGAGAACCGGCGGCGTGCCTTCTCGGCCCTTCCCTTCCTGAGCGGGCTCGTCGCCGGGGTCATAGCAGCGTGGGTCGTGTACGCCGACGACCCCACCTTCGGGGCAAGCCGCGGCGCCGACACCGCCAAGCTGATCGCGGCCGCCTTCGCCGGGGCGACCACCGGGCTGACCGTCGCCACACCGCCGGCCCGCGCGCTTCAGAAGAGGGTGTGAGCCGAGGCTGAACGCCGTGGAAGCGCTCAGGCCAGGACGCGGCCGACTGATTCGGCTACGCAGGCGGGCTTCTCGGACCCCTCGACCTCGACGGTCCAGCGCTGGGTGACCTGCCACCAGCCATTGCCGACGTCGTCCACCGAGAGGGTCTCCATGCTGGCCCGGACCTTGGATCCGGTCGGCACCGGCGCCGGGAAGCGCACCTTGTTCCAGCCGTAGTTGACGCCCAGCTTGAAGCCGCCGGACTGCACGAGGTCCCTACGGAACCCGTCGATCATCGACAGGGTCAGGTTGCCGTGGGCGACGGTGGTCCCGAAGGGGCTCTCCTCCTTGGCGCGCTCGGTGTCCACGTGAATCCATTGGTCGTCGCCGGAAAGCTCGGCGAAGCTGTCAACGTCCTCCTGGGTGACCTCGCGCCACTCGCTGGGCCCGAGCTGCTTGCCGACGAGCTCGCGGAGCTCGTCGATGCCGGTGACTGTCAGTGGCGCCATGCTGGTCAGCCTACCTGGGCGGCGGCTCGCCCTCAGCCGTGGTGGTACCAGGGCTCGGCGCGAAGGGCTTCGCCGAGCTTGGCGCACCTGCCGCTCAGCACCAGCTCGCCGGGTCACGAGCACAGGCTCGACGTCGAGCTCCAATAGTGGCTCGAGGGTGATCGGACGTCATTGACCAGCGACCTCTTTGAGCGATCAGCAACCGTCGACTGATGCGGGATGCGGTGTCGGTTGACAGATCTTTAGCAATGTGTTGAGCTGGGTCCACGATGGACGGCGGTTTGGCAGTTTCGCCGGCCAGGCGCCGAGGCGCAGGGCGCAACGAGGGGAGGGTTCGCCGCGCGATCCGGTCAGGCCGCGAGCATCGCCGGGTGCTGCGGCTGTGGCGGGGACGGAGGCGGCGATCGTTCCGCCTGCTCCTGCTGCTGGCTGTCCTTCTCCTCGTCGCCCTTACGGTCTTCGCGATCATCTCCTGGGCGAGCGCCGGGGCGGGCCCCTTCCGCGTCGACGGCGGCTGTAGCAACAACCAGTTCGGCTGTGGCACATTGATCGAGATCGCCGCGACCGTACTGGCCGTGGGCTTCGCCTCGGGCGTCTTCGTCTTCTGGCGAGTGAGCCGCGTGGTCCGTGCCCATCTCAGGGACTGGCGCGAGCGGCCCTACCGCCTCGTCCCCACAGCAACCCCGATCGAGCATGTCGTCGGCCGCGACGGGATCTGCGAGATCATCGAGGAGGATCTCGCGAACCCGAGACCTCGACCGCAAATTGTTGTGGGAGGAGTCGGCGAGGGCAAGACCGCCGTCCTCGTGCGCCTCGCCGAGCGACTCGTCGAGCGCGGCGCCATTCCCGTAGCAGTACGCCTGCGCGACGCGAAAGCCGGGCTCGACTTCGAGACGCTGGCCCGAGAAGCCTTCACGTCACGGGTACAGGAAGCGCTGATCTCCGAGGACGAGGGTGACAAGGTCTGGCGGAAGCTGCGGAGGGATCGGGTGATAGTGGTGCTCGCGGACGGGCTGGAGGAGGCCATGATCGGGGCGCAAGCGAGTGAGATCCGGAGCGCGCTTGAGCAGGCGGAGGACGACCGGCTCCCACTCGTCGTCACCGCGCGTCCTGATGAGCTGCTGGTCGGTGTGAATGCTGCAGTTATCCGGCTCGAGCCACTATCGGCTCGCGCCACGATCAACTACATCGCCCGCCAGGGCGATCGAGACCTGTGGCCAGAGGAGCAGGTCGACCGAATCCGGACGCTTGCCGACGTTGCCGAGATTGCGGACCGGCCGCTGTTCCTTGCCCTGATGCGTGAGTCCTACCGTCGGAAGGCGGACGGCCGCCCAGGGCTCGACGCCATTCCGCCGACTAGCCGCCTGGATGTCCAGGTGAAGCTCCTCCAGCAGTGGAGGGAGCGTCTTGTTCGGGACGCCGGGCGGGCGCCGGAGCTGCGGAAGAAACGCGAAGAGATGCTCGTGGCCACCGAGAGAATGGCATGTGTCGCGCTGGCGGAGAACACGCTCGAACTTGACTTCGAGCGTTTCCGCCGATCGCCCTACGGCGAAGGCGCTGCCGACCATCGGGTAAATCCGCGGGACGTAGCGCGCGAGGCAGAGCGCCTGCAGCTCGTCGATATGACTGAAGGGGGGATGCGCTTCAAGCACAGCATCCTGCAGGCATACCTCGGGGCGGAGCACCTTCCCGAGCTGGTGGGCCGCAGTCGCGACCGGCTGCGGTCCCGGCTCCTCGGGCGGTTCCCTGCTGCCACCCACGTGACTGGGCCGGATTACCTCGCCGACGCGCTCGACGAACCGGGCCGTGAGGTACTCATGGCCCTTGAGATCTGCGCGAATCTCCACGGGTCCAAGGCGATCAGAAGCACGCTGCGAGAGCGGCTTAGGTCGGCCGCGACCGGTCGGGGCCTCGCGGATCAGCCGATCGCGTTCGACGTGCTCGCGGCCGCATGGGAAATCGACGCGATGCTTGGAGGCAAGGGAAGCCGAGGACTCGCCAACACGGCAGTCAAGCTGTGGGGGAACGCAGACCGCCCGCCCACCCGTGAGCTCCGGGAGAGGAAGGTGCGCGCGATCCTGGGAATGGCGCGCGCTCGGACGCCACACGCGTACGGGGCTCTCTGGGACATCTGCATCCTCGAACGCGACTATCGAGTTCGATTCAGGGCTGCCCAGGAGCTCGCTAGGGGGGGCGACCAGGCTCTACTCGCTACCGAGCCGGAGGAGGTCTTCGCAGACTGTGCACCCAGGCTGACGTATCGGGGCGAGCCGATTGGACTTAGGGCGCTGGATGTCCGCAAGGGGTCCGTTCAGGGCTGGGTCCTACCCCTTCTCGCTCTCAACTGCGAGACGACGGCGCCGCGGGCCCTCGAAAACCTGACGGGATGGACAGACCTGACGAGGGGGCGCAACGAGGACGGTGCGCAACTGCACCTCGGCGTCGAGGCCTGCTTCGCGCAGGGCTTCAGGCTGGCGGCAAATCGGATACCGCCGGACGACGACGACTCGAGGACGCGAGGCCGGCTGATCGAGCTCGCTACGGAGCTGCTGGAGGAGGCAAGCTGGTGGCACTCGCGGATTGCCCTGGTACAGGCCGTAGCCCTTTGGGCGCTGAGCGCCAAGGACGGGCAACGTGAAAAGCTCGAGCATAAGATCGAACAGCGCGCGCGTGAGGACGGCCATCCCTTCGTGCGGGCTGCCGCAGCGCTCTGCCGCGACGCGGTCAGCGCCGACGGGAACGCGCGCCGCCTGCCCCGGGGGGAACGCCGCGCTGCCCGGCAGGGCCACTGCGGACCAGCTCGTTACATCTGGATCGACGAGGTGGGTGTGAGCGCGAAGGTCGGCCCCAGAAGGACTTTCCACAGTCCGAACTCACCCGACGGGCTCTGGATCTCCCGCGATGCCGGCTGGCGCTCGCTGGCTCCCCGCGCACGGCAGCTCGTGGCAGACGAGCTCGTCCTACTGAATCTCGTGGAGGGCGAAGCACCGCCCGCAGGGATAGCCGATGCTTTTCGGCGCAACGGTCGCCGCCTCTCGCAAGAAGCGAATGAGAGTGTCGACCGACGGGAGCGTCGGCGCCAGCGCGTCGCGGGCAATCGTCTTCCGCATTGCCTCGCGCACGCGGACGGGCGCCGCAGGCTGGCGGTCATCCCCTCGACGGACAACGCGGCCGAGCGATCCGCCGCCGATGGCTGTCGAGACGCGTGCAACCATGGCCTCTGCCCCTACCCGGAGCTCGGAGTCGCTCCATTCCGAGACGAACTATCCGAAACGTTCTGCCGCGAGCAGGCCCGACTGCTCACCGGCCACTGGAAGGATTTTCCTGCTGGACGCTGGGAACGTCAGGGGTACCTCTGGCGATTTCTGCGGCGGGCCCGGGCATTGCCGGACTGGGTGAGCGCTGGACCGCGGCTGCGACCATGGAGGCAGCGATCCGCCCGGCGGGAGCTGGGAGCCTTCTGGAGGCAGATGGAGGAACGGGCCAAGCGCTGAGACTGCTCAAGGCTCGCGACCGCCCACCTCCGCCTGCGGTGTCACTCCACCAACCGAACCTCGAAACCGGCAGCCGGTGGGAGGTCGCCGGCCCCGCCGAGCAGGCCGAGGATCTTCGTTACGTAGGCCCTGGTCTCGGCATAGGGCGGGATGCCGCCATGGCTCTCCACGGCACCGGGCCCGGCGTTGTAGGCGGCCAGGGCCAGCGCGAGCTTGCCGCCGAAGCGCTTGAGCAGGTCGCTCATCAGGTGCGCCTGTGCGTCGATCGCGGCTGCGGGGTCGTAGGGATCGGCCAGGCCGTAGGCGCGGGCGGTGCCGGGCATGAACTGCGCGATGCCCTGCGCGCCTGCGGGACTGCGGGCGAACGGGTTGAAGCCCGATTCGGCGTAGAGCTGCGCGGCAAGCACGTTCATCGAGACGTTCCAGCGCAGCGAGGCCCGGGCGATCTCGTCGTGGAAGCGCGGGGGCACGAAGCCGGGCATGCCGCGGCCGGAGGGGCCATGGTCCCCACCGGGTGGCTCCCAGGAGCTCGGGTCGTGGCGTGCTGCCCCCGGGCGGTCGTCCCGCGGGTCGGCGCCGAAGCCGAAGTGCCAGGGCTCCCACGAGTAGCGCTTGATGAAGCCGAACCGGCCCGCGTTAGCGGCGAGCCAGCCGTAGGCGGCGGGCGGGCCCAGGTCGAGCTCAGTGCCGTAGCGGTGCAGGCTCGTCCCGGGCGGGGCGACCCAGCGCGGGTTCGGGTTGGCTGCGAACAGCCGGGCCTGCTCGGCATCGGAGCGGTAACCGCTAGTGACCGACAGCTGCACCCCGGCGCGGGCCGCCGCCGCGGCCATGCGGTCGAAGGCGATCGCCACGTCGGGTCGCATCGGCTTGCCCATCCGGTAGGCGAGCGGCCCCTCGTAGCCGCCGCCGGATGCGTGGGTGGGCAGCGCCGCTAGCGCGGCCCCCGCCGGCACGAACTCGGCGGTCGCGCGCGCGGCGACCGGGAACCGCGCCCGTCCTGCTCGCCCAGCTCCTCCGGGGAGCCGCACCTCGCCCCGCCCGCGAACCGTGACGCTCACGCGCACCGGCGCGAACGTCTCCTCGGGAAACCGCACGTCGCGCGGGTCCAGCCGCAACCCGTTGCGCATCGTGGCCCGGACCGCCGCGGCCCTAGCCAGGGAGACGTAGCGCCCCACGGACAGGTGCCGCGGGTTGTGAACGCCGGGTCTGAGGAAGGCCGGCTCGAACAGCCGCGGGTACGCGGTCCGCATGACCCGCGCCGCGGACATCGCCGCCAGGTCGGCCGCACGCTGGTGGCGACCCTTCGCCCCCAGCGCCTGACCGAATGCGGCGAGGACGAGCGTCCCGACGAAGAGCGCCGCTATGACGCCCAGCAGCAGAACGGCGGCCTGGCCGGACTGGCTGCGGCCGCGCGGGCCGCGTCTCATGCCGGCGCCTCGCAGAGGTCGGCGAGTGCGGCGACAGCCCGGCCGAGCTCGCCCCGGGCCTGCCGGCCCCCAAGGGCGAGCTGAGCTCCTGCACGGGAGTACGGGAGCTCGACGCCGACCTCGGTCCCGGCCGCTGCCGCACCGGGCCGGACCATGTTCGTCACGACAAGCGGTTCGATCCCGCTTCGCCGAAGGCAGGCGGCGGCCGCCGCGGCGAGCGCCCGCTCGATTCGCGGCGAGGTCACCAGGACGAACCGGTCGGCCGGAATCCGGCCGGCCTCGACCTCGATCGCACCCCGATCGAGGACGAGTGGCGCGAAGTGGCGGGCGCACTCCGCGAGTGCGCCGTCGTCGGCGCCGTCGACGAGGCACAACCGGCCTACCGCCGTGGTGCTGGCGCCGGGGACGTCCGCCAGCGACTCCGCGAGCCGTCGCGCGGCGGATGTCGCGAGCGGAACGCCGCCACCCGAGCTCGCCGACGCCACCGCCCCTGCCCCGCCCGGGTCTCGTGCAGCGAGCTCCGCCGCAAGCGCGCGGGCGACCACCGTCGCACCGCAGCGCCGTCCCAGCCCGACCACGGCGATAACCGGACGCGGACCGGTCGCTCGAGATGGCGCCCTGTCGCCGGGCGCGTCCGCGGGCTCCGCCGGCTCGAGCAGGAAGTCCTCGATCCTTCGAAGTGCCGTCCCCACCAGACCGTTCGGCGCCCGGCTCACGGGGCGTTCACCGCCGCTTCGGCCGTGACCTCGAGCTCGCGGCGGAGGACTCGCAGAAGCGACGGCGGGCGCAGACTGACCCGCACCCGGCCGTGGCTCGCTTCCACGCGCGCGTCGGCGCGTGGCCAGCCGGGGAGCGACTCGCGAACACCGGCCTTCGGGTCGCTCCCCGCCGCCATCGCCAGGGCACCCGCGTTCGCCGCGCTGCCCGCGATCACGCTCGCGTACCCGACCGCCAGAAGCTGGAACGCGACGAGACCGGCGAGGAGCAGCACCGGCAGCCCACCCAGTAACTCGACGCTGGCCTGGCCGCGCTCGCCGCTCACCCCGGCCCTCCGAACGACGAGCTCGCGGCGACCGCCACCGGCGACTTCCACCGCCGAACCACCAGCGGGACCCGTACCTCCACACTCACGCCGCCCTCGCGCCGCCTCCGCACGCGCAGGCCGCGCTCGAGCGAGCGCGGCAGGGCGCTGCGCGCTGCGGCTGTTGCGTCACGGCCCACCGCGTGGGCGCGAGCGGCCACCCGAGCCGCCTGGGACGTCAGCCACAGGGTGTGGCCGGCCAGCACGAGCTGCCACGCGACGAGCCCGGCCAGCAGCACGCAGGGGAGCACCCCGATCAGCTCCACCGACGCCTGACCGCGCTCGTTTCTCACGCCACCACGGTCCCGCCGCGCACCGGACACGACAACGCGAGGTGGCTACGAAGGCGTTACGAGAACGCGAAAAGCGTCAGCCGTAGCGGCGGTACTGCGTGTAGACCCAGAAGACGCCGTAGGAGCAGAGGCCCAGCAGGGCCAGCCAGGCGAGCACTCCGATTCCGCCCTCGTCGAAGAGGCGGTTGGTGGCGGTCACGGTCAGCAGGGCCAGGCCGCCGGAGCCGTAGAGCACGAGCCGCTGGCGGGGCTCGAGGGAGTCGAGCTCGAAGCGGTGCTCGCGGTAGAGGCGATAGCCGAGCATCGCGATCGCGGTGAAGAAGGCGATCGTCAGCAGGGTCAGCGCCACGTCGAGCGCCGAGCCGCCGCCCGGAAGGATCACGAGCACCAGCGCGATCAGGGCGACAACGCCGAACTTCCAGGCGAACTGCATCGGACCGAAGGCTAGTCGGCCCTGGAGCGGCTCACTCGATGGCCCCCCCTGAGACGAGCGCCAGCACCAGCGCGCCCAGCGCCACGCGGTAGACCACGAAGACGACGGTGGAGTGGCGCTCCAGGAAGCGCAGCAGGAAGGCGATCGCCGCGTATCCGCTGACGAACGCGAGCAGCGTGGCCACCACCAGGGCGCCCAGCGAATCGCCGCCCTTCTCCTCGCCGCTCAGGATCGTCCCGAGCTCGAACATCCCGCTCAGCACGACGGCCGGGACCGAGAGCAGGAAGGAAAAGCGCGCCGCGGCCGTGCGGTCGAGTCCCATGAACAGGCCGGCGGTAATCGTGGCGCCCGAGCGGGACACGCCCGGGACGAGCGCGAGCGCCTGGGCCAGCCCGATCGTGAACCCGTCGCGCGTGCGTATCTGGTCCAGCGACCGGTCGTGGCTTCCGACCCTCTCCGCAAGGAGCAGGATCAGGCCGAGCACGATCAACGCGACCCCGATCAGGTACAGGTCCCGCGCGCCAGTCTCGATCTGGTCCTTGAACAGCACGCCGAAGATCCCGATCGGGACCGTCCCGAGCACGATGTACCAGCCGATTCGCGCGTCGAGCTCGCGCCGGAGCTCGCGCCGGCCGATGCTGCGAAACCAGGCTTGCGTGATGCGCGCCAGGTCGCTGCGGAAGTAGAGGACCACCGCCGCCATGGTCCCGAGCTGGGTGACCGCTGTGAACGCGGCACCGGGGTCCTCCCAGCCCGCGAAGGCCGGGACGATCCGCAGGTGTGCGGTGCTCGAGATCGGCAGGAACTCGGTGAGGCCCTGCACGATCCCGAGGACGACGGCCTCGAGCAGCGACACGGCGGCGGGAGCCTAGCGGCGGGGCTAGTCGCCCTCGGCGTCCTCGGCGCCCTCGGCCTGGTCGGCCTTCTCGGCCTCGTCGCTCTGGTCTCCGCCCTTCCCCTCGTCGCTGTAGCGCTTCCGCGAGGCCTCGATTTCCTTGACCGCGTCCTCGCGCGGGTACCACCCGTCGACAGACACCTTCTTCTGCTCGAGGTCCTTGTAGATGGAGAAGAAATGAGTGATCTCGTCCCGAAGCTGCTCGGGCAGGTCCTCGAGCTTTTCCATCCTGTTCCAGCTCGGATCGGTCAGGGGAACCGCCAGGATCTTGTCGTCGATCCCCTTCTCGTCCTCCATCCGGAACAGGGCGATCGGCTTGACGTCGATCATGCAGCCGGGGAAGGTCGGCTCGGAGACGCAGACCATCACGTCGAGCGGGTCCTCGTCCTGGCCCCAGGTCTCGGGGATGAAGCCATAGTCGGTCGGATAGACGACCGACGAGAAGAGCATCCGGTCGAGCACGAGCCGGTCGCGCTCGTGGTCCCATTCGTACTTGTTACGGCTCCCCTTCGGGATCTCGATGATGCACTCGAAGGCGTCGTCGTCGGCCACGCGGGCGCAGAGGGTATCGTTCGCCCGGCATGCGGATGCTGGCCGAGATCACCACCTTCGCAACCGACAACGGCGAGGGCATCGTCGGCGAGACCGACGACAAGATCATCACCTTCTTCTCCCTGGGCGTGATCGTCTTCTTCGTGGTCGTGGTGATCCTGCTGGCTGCGCTCCAGCACGCGCTCGAGCGCCGCAAGGAGCAGCGCAAGGCGGTCGAGCTGCGCAAGCGCGTCGGCTGGTAAAGCGCCTGTAAAGCAGCGGAAGCCCCTTCTCAGCCTGTTCACACCCCGGCCGCCCGGGGCCCCGAAACTGAGCAGTGCAGATCCCTCCTCGCACGTGGCCCCGCGCTCCCCGCCGGGGCCACGCGCCTTTCTGGGAGAGTTCGGGCCGTGGCAGAGCCCGTGACGTATGAGCGGCGCGGGGCCGCAGCGGTCGTGACAATCGACCGCCCGGAGCGACGCAACGCCGTGGACGGGAGGACGGCCGAGCTCCTGGCCGACGCCTACACGAGCTTCGAGGCAGATGACGACGCGCGGGTGATGGTGCTCACCGGCGCCGGGGACGTCGCGTTCTGCGCCGGGGCCGACCTGAAGGCCATCGAGACACTCGGGCCGCGGCTCGAGGACGCGCGGGGCCCACTCGGTTTCACCCGGATGACGCCATCGAAGCCCGCCATCGCCGCGATCTCGGGCTGGTGCCTGGCCGGCGGGCTGGAATTGGCGCTGTGGTGCGACCTGCGCATCGCCGCCGAGGGCACGAAGCTCGGGTTCACGGAGCGCCGCTTCGGAGTCCCGCTGATCGACGGGGGGACGCAACGGCTGCCGCGCCAGATCGGGCTGGCGCGGGCGCTCGACCTGATCCTGAGCGGGCGGATCGTCGAGGCCGGGGAGGCGCGCGAGATCGGCCTGGTAACGGAGGTCGTGCCCCCGGGGAAGCATCTGGAGCGCAGCCTGGAGATCGCCGAGGCGCTCACCCGCTTCCCGCAGGACACGATGCTGGCCGACCGGCGCGCGGCCATCGAGGGGCTGGGACTGCCGCTCGAGCGGGGCCTGGAGCTCGAGGCCGAGAACGCGCGGCCGACGCTCGAGACCGCCCTCCGCGGCGCGCAGCGCTTCGCCGGCGGCGAGGGCCGCGGCGGCGCGGGCACGGGCGTCTAAGCGGCGGCCAATAGCCTTGGCGGCATGGCCCGGGTTCTGTTCGTCTGCCTGCACAACGCCGGCCGCTCGCAGATGAGCCGCGCGCTCTTCGAACGTGCGACCGACGGACGGCACGAGGCCGAGTCGGCCGGAACGACGCCGGCCGAGCGGGTGCACCCCGAGGTCGTCACCGCCATGGAAGAGCTGGGGGTGGACGTCTCGGGCGAGCGCCCGAAGCGCCTGACGCGGGAGATGGCCGAACGCGCCGACGTGGTCGTGACGATGGGCTGCGGAGACGAATGCCCCTACATCCCGGGCAAGCGCTACGTGGACTGGGACCTGCCCGATCCCAAGGGCCGGCCCATGGCGGAGGTTCGTGCCATCCGCGACGAGATAGAGCGGCGCGTGCACGAGCTCGCCGCCGATCTCGACCGTGAGTTTCGCCGGGCCGCCGGGTAACAGCAGGTATGACCAAGCGCAAGGGACTGATGGCCGTGTTGCTGGCGATGGTCGTTCTCGTAGCCGGCAGCGTGACGAGCGACGCCAGGCGGGGTGATCGCGGGGAGAGGCGGGGACAGGCCACCCGCGTCTACACCCTGCCCGCCAACGCCGGGAACCCGGAGGGGGTCGCTTTCAACCGGCGCACCGGCGCCTTCTACGTCAGCGAGGCGAGGCCGGGCAGCGACGGCCAGTCCGGACGCGTGTGGCGGGGCACCCTACGCGATCCGACGCTCGAGGAGTTCCTGCCCCCGGACCCGGCCCGGCCGGCCAGCGTCGGCCTGAAGGTCCACCGCGGACGGCTGTACATCGCCGGTGGCCAGGAGGGCACCGTTGAGGTCCGCAGGCTCTCGGACAAGTCGCTCGTGGCCCGCTTCGCGCTGTGCGAGGGGTGCTTCGTGAACGACCTGGCCGTGGCCCGCAACGGCGACGTCTTCGCTACGGAGTCGCTCCAGGCGCCGCAGGTGATCTACCGCATACCGGCGTCGTCGGTGGATGCCGGTGGCGGCCCGGTCGACCCGATCACGGTCACCCCGCCGGTCACGCCCGCCGCGGGCTTCAACGACAACGGCATCGTGCTGACCCGCCGCGACCGCTTCGCGATCTTCGTGCAGTCGAACACGGGCAAGCTGTTCCGCCTCAACACCCGTACGCGTCAGACGCGCGAGATCACCGTCAGTGGCGGCGAGCTCACCAATGGCGACGGGCTGGTGCTGCGTGGCCGCACCCTCTACGTGGTCCGCAACCAGAACGAGCTGATCGCGAAGGCCAAGCTGAACGGCAGGTTGACGCGGGCGCGGGTCGTCAAGCAGGTCACCGACCCGACCTTCGAGGACCCGACCACGGCGGCGCTCGCGCGCGGCCGGCTCCTGGTCGTGAACTCGGACTTCTTCCCGCCGCCGCAGGGACCGCCCTTCACGGTCTCTCGGATCAAGACGCCGTAGCCGAGCGCCCCCCTGGCATAGTCAGGGGGTGCCCGAGCTCGCTATAGAGGTCGCCGACCTGCGCAAGTCCTACGGCGAGCTCGACGCGGTGCGGGGGCTCTCGTTCGGCGTCGAGCGCGGCGAGGTGTTCGGCCTGCTCGGCCCGAACGGCGCCGGCAAGACCACCACGGTCGAGATCCTCGAGGGCTACCGCCGCCGCTCGGCGGGCCAGGTGTGGGTGCTCGGCCACGACCCGGAGGTGCGCGACCGACGGCTCCAGGAGCGGGTCGGGATCGTGCTCCAGAGCTGCGGCTTCTACCCGCGGATGACCGTGCGGGAGGCGGTCGAGCACTTCGCCAAGGCCTACCCTTCTCCGCGCGATCCCTCTGAGACCATCGTGCTGGTCGGGCTCGAGGACAAGGCCGACGCGCGGGCGAACGAGCTCTCGGGCGGCCAGCGGCGGCGGCTCGACCTCGCGCTGGCGCTGGTCGGCGACCCCGAGCTCGTGTTTCTCGACGAGCCCACCACCGGCTTCGACCCCGCCGCCCGCCGGGTGGCCTGGAACGCGGTGCGGCGGCTCAAGGAGCTCGGCAAGACCGTGGTGCTGACCACGCACTACCTCGACGAGGCCCAGGCGCTGGCCGACCGGGTGGCCATCGTCAAGGACGGCCGGATCGTCGCCGAGGGGCCGCCCGCCGAGCTGCGTCCCGGATCCTCGGCCTATCGGGTCTCGTACCTGTCCCAGGGCCGCCGGGTGGAGCACCGGACCGACGACGTGACCGAGTTGCTCCATCGCCTCACGCGAGACGCACTGGCGCGCGGGGAGCGGCTGGAGGGCCTGGAGGTCGCCCGGCCCACGCTCGAGGAGGTCTACCTCGAGCTGATGGCGGAGGACGACCGGTGAGCGCGTTTGCCCTGGCCTGGGAGCAGTTCCGGCTCGAGCGCAAGCTGTTCTGGCGAAACCCGAGCGCTGCCTTCTTCAACTTCATCCTGCCCCTGCTGCTCCTGCTGCTGGTGGCCTCGGTGTTCGCGGGCGAGCAGGACGAGCTCCAGGTCCTGATCCCTGGCATCGCAGGCATGAGCGTGATGGCCACGACCTTCAACGCCCTCGTCTTCAACGTCACCTTCCTGCGCGAGGAGGGGATCCTCAAGCGCGTGCGCGGGACGCCGATTCCCACCGCCTCCTACCTGGGCGGGCTGATCGGCTCGGCCGTGGCGAACGCGTTCGTGACCGTCGCAATCGTGATCGTGATCGGGAACCTCGTCTACGACGTCGACTGGCCGAAGGAACCGCTGAGCCTGGCCGCGTTCACGGCGCTGGGGGTCGTCTGCTTCGCCTCCCTGGGCATCGCCTTCTCCCACGCGATCCCGAACGTCGACTCCGTGCCCGCCTACCAGAACGCCGTCTTCCTCCCGCTCATCTTCATCTCGGGCGTCTTCTACTCGGCCGACGACCTGCCGCCGGCGCTCGAGGCGATCGCCGAGGCGCTACCGCTCAAGCACGTGATCGACGGCCTTTCAGCCGGCATCGTGGGAGCGCAGGTGAACGAGGCGGCAGCAGCCGCGGTCGCCGGAGCCTGGGCGCTGGTGGGCGCCTTCCTGGCCGTGCGGTTCTTCCGCTGGGAGTAGATCGTCTGCAGAAGCTACGCGAGTAGCTCGCGAACGCCGTATCCGGCGAAAGCTGGGATCAGGAAGAAGCCCAACCTGCACAGAAAAAGGGAGGAGCCGAATAGCAGGCTGGGCCTCAGGTCTCGAGGAAGGGGCGGGATCTCGCCTGATTCCACCATTTCCGACCGGACGCGGTGGCTGGCCTCGATCTCGGCCCCCGTGGA
>DATACN010000382.1:0-1616 GCA_036258995.1 Thermoleophilaceae bacterium
GGCCGACGCCGAGCTCGTGCTCGAGACCGCGGAGGCCCTGGCCGACGGCGACCCCAGGGGAGCGCTGCTCGCGGTGCAGAAGCTGTCGGACTCGGGGCGCGACTTCACCCAGTTCATGCGCGACCTGTCGGCTCACCTGCGGCATCTGTTCGTGGTGCAGACGCTCGGCGAGGTCCCGGACTCGTTCTCGGTGACGGCCGAGCAGGGCGACCGCCTCGCCGCCCAGGCCGAGCGCCTCTCCCAGGCGGCGATCGTTCGCGCGATCGAGTTCCTGGCGGCCGGTATCGCGGCGGTACGCGACGGCTCCGATCCCCGCATCCAGCTCGAGCTGGCGCTGCTGAAGGCGACCCAGCCCCAGGCCGACCTCTCGCTACAGGCGCTGATGTTCCGCATCGAGCAGCTCGAGCGGCGGCTCGCGGCCGGCCCGGAGGGAGCGGGCGCAGCCCAGCAGGAGGAAGCGGCACAGCGGCAGGGGGACGCGGAGCCCACCGCGGTCAGCCCGCCACCCGCGCCCGCCCGCTCAGCGGGGGCCGGCCCCGTGGCGGTGGCTGCGCAGGCCGTCGCCCCCGAAGAGGAGGAGGAGCCCACCGCCGCGCCCGAGCTCGACCTCGCGCGCGTCGAGACCCTCTGGCCCGCGGTCGCCGAGGCCGTGCGCGAGCAGAACGGGATGGTCGGCGCCCTCCTCACCGACGCGCGGCCCGCGGCCCTCGAGGGCGACCGGCTGATCGTGGCCTTCCCCGAGGAGGCGGTCTTCAAGAAGAAGAAGGCGGAGGGCAACCGCGAGCTGGTGCAGGGCGCGCTCCGGGGCTTGACCGGACGGACGCTGTCGATCGCCTACGAGCTGAGCGGGCCGTCGCCCGCCGCCGAGCCGATCGTGCTCAGCGAGGAGGAGCTGATCGATCGGCTGCGCGACGAGCTGGGGGCAGAGGAGATACTGGACGAAGACTGATGCCCAAGCAGCCCGACATGAACCAGATGCTGAAGATGGCCCAGCAGATGCAGGCCGAGGTGATGAAGGCGCAGGAGCAGCTCAAGGACGAGGTCGTCGAGGCGAGCGCCGGCGGCGGAATGGTCACCGTGAAGATGACCGGCGACCTGGAGCTCAAGGACATCGTGATCGACTCCGGCGCGGTCGATCCGGAGGACGTGGAGCTGCTCCAAGACATGGTCCAGGCCGCCGTCAACGAGGCCGTCCGGTCGGCCCAGGAGCTGGCCGCCTCGAAGATGGGCCAGGCGACGGGCGGGCTCGGCGGCATGGGACTTCCGGGCCTCTAGAAACAGCCGGGCCGAGAGTTAGGCTCGGCTGTTCTGTTCGCACCACCCGTCAACCGGTTGATCACCGAGCTGGCGCGGCTGCCCGGCATTGGGCAGCGCACCGCGCAGCGGCTTGCGTTTCACCTGCTGAGCGCCTCCGACGAGGACGCGCTGCCGCTCGCCGACGCCATCCGCGAGGTCAAGGAGACCGTGGGCCAGTGCGAGGTCTGCTTCAACCTGGCGACCGAGGCCACCTGCCGCTTCTGCCAGGACGAGCGGCGCGAGGCGGCGGTGCTGTGCGTTGTCGAGCAGCCCAGCGACGTGATCCCGATCGAGCGCACCAACGAGTTCCACGGCCGCTA
>DATACN010000383.1:0-4425 GCA_036258995.1 Thermoleophilaceae bacterium
GCCCGCCGCCAACGCGCGCTGCTGCTGCTCGACATCCAGCCCGGCCTGGCGGACTTCATGGGCGAGGTGCGGGCTCTGCGTCGCTGGCTCGAAGAGCCCGACGTGGGCCTCGCCCTCGATCCGGAGTGGCGCGTCGAGCCCGGCCAGGTGCCGGGCCAGGTGCTCGGATCCACCGACGCCGCCACGATCAACGCGATCTCCGCCTACCTCTCCCGGATCGTGCGCGGGCGCGACCTGCCACAGAAGCTGCTGGTCGTGCACCGCTTCACCCACGACATGATCCGCGACGAGGAACGGCTAGAGCGCCACCCAGGCGTCGCGCTCACGATCAACGTGGACGGCTTCGGCGACCGGCCGATCAAGATCGCCAAGTACCGCGAGTTCACCCGCTCCCGACGCCGTAGGCCGAACGGCTTCAAGCTCTTCTACGAGGAGGACACGAACCTGATGTCCCCCCGGCAGGTGCTGCGGATGCGACCGCCGCCGGACCTCGTGGTCTACGAGTAGCCGGCTCTAGCCCCTGCTAGCGTCGCCCGGGCATGCCGGAATTCCGCATCAACCCCGCCTATCGGCCCGTGGCCGACCAGCCGAAGGCGCGCGACCAGCTCGCCGTGGGCATCGACGACGGCGACCGCTTCCAGACCCTGCTCGGAGTCACCGGCTCGGGCAAGACGGCCACGATGGCGTTCGCGATCGAGCAGGTCCAGCGGCCCACGCTGGTGATCGCCCACAACAAGACGCTCGCGGCCCAGCTCTGCAACGAGTTCAGGGAGTTCTTCCCCGACAACGCGGTCGAGTACTTCGTCTCCTACTACGACTACTACCAGCCCGAGGCCTACGTCCCGGCGCAGGACCTCTACATCGAGAAGGACTCCTCGATCAACGACGAGATCGACCGGCTGAGGCACTCCGCCACGTCGGCGCTGTTTGCACGCCGCGACGTGGTGGTCGTGGCGAGCGTGTCCTGCATCTTCGGCCTGGGCTCGCCGGCCAAGTACGACGCCCAGGTGGTGCTGCTCAAGCGCGGCGAGATGGTCGCCCGCGACGCGATCCTGCGCAAGCTGGTCGACAACCAGTACACCCGCAACGACCAGGCGCTCGGGCGCGGATCGTTCAGGGTCAAGGGGGAGACGCTCGAGGTCTTCCCCGCCTACGCCGAGTCGGCCTTCCGGGCCGTCTTCTTCGGCGACGAGATCGAGCAGGTGCAGCACTTCGACCCGCTGACCGGAGAGGTCTACTCAGAGCTCGAGCACGCGGGCATCTGGCCGGCTACCCACTACGCCACCGACCGGCCCACGATCGAGCGGGCGATCGTGGAGATCCGCGACGAGCTCGAGGCGCGCACCAAGGAGCTCGAGGCCGAGGGCAAGCTGCTCGAGTCGCACCGGCTGCGCCAGCGCACCCAGTTCGACATGGAGATGCTGCGCGAGCTCGGCTTCTGCAACGGGATCGAGAACTACTCGCGCATCCTCGACGGCCGCGCGCCGGGCGAGCGGCCCTTCTGCCTGATCGACTTCTTCCCGGACGACTTCATCTGCTTCATCGACGAGTCTCATCAGACCGTGCCGCAGATCGGCGGCATGTACGAGGGCGACCGCTCGCGCAAGCAGACGCTGGTGGACTACGGCTTCCGCCTGCCGAGCGCGCTCGACAACCGCCCGCAGACCTTCGAGGAGTTCCTCGAGCACACTCCCCAGCTCGTCTTCGTGTCGGCCACCCCGGGCGAGTTCGAGCGCAACCACTCGACCCGGGTCGTCGAGCAGATCGTGCGCCCCACCGGCATCGTCGATCCCGAGGTGGACGTGCGCGAGACCAGGAACCAGATCGACGACCTGATGAACGAGATCCGTGGCCGCTCCGACGCCGGCGAGCGGGCGCTCGTCACCACGCTCACCAAGAAGATGGCCGAGGACCTGACGGACTACCTGCTCGAGTACGGCTTCAAGGTCCGGTACCTGCACTCCGAGGTCGACACGCTCGAGCGGATCCAGATCATCCGCGAGCTGCGCCTGGGCGAGTTCGACGTGCTGGTCGGGGTCAACCTCCTGCGCGAGGGCCTCGACCTGCCCGAGGTCTCGCTGGTGGCGATCCTCGACGCCGACAAGGAGGGTTTCCTGCGCGGCGAGACATCGCTGATCCAGACGATCGGCCGGGCCGCGAGGAACGTGCGCGGCACGGTGATCATGTACGCCGACAAGGAGACCCAGGCGATGCGCACGGCGATCGAGGAGACCGACCGCCGCCGGGCGATCCAGGTCGCCTACAACGAGGAGCACGGAATCACGCCGGAGACCGTGCGCAAGGGGATCTCCGACATCACGGACTTCCTCGCGCTCGAGTCCAAGGTGCCGAGCTCGAACCGGACTCGGCGCCTGCGCGAGACGCAGGGAATGTCGGCCGAGGAGATCACGCGGATCATGGTCGAGCTCGAGGAGGAGATGCTGGCCGCGGCCGACGACCTGCGCTTCGAGTACGCCGCCAAGCTGCGCGACGAGATCAAGGCGCTGCGGCGAGAGCTCGACGAGCTGGAAGCAGCCACCTGATCCGCCGCGCTGGGTTACGCTGCGCGCGGTGGACCTGGACCGCAAAAGCATCCAAAAGCAGGGTTTCTCGTTGGCGCGGCGCGGATACGACGCCGCGGAGGTCGACGCTCACCTGAGCGCGATCGCCGACGCGGTCGAGGAGCTCAAGCGCTCCAGCACGGCCGGCACCGCCGCCGAGCGGGTGAAGGGCATCATCGAGGCCGCCGAGCGAAGCGCCGCCGAGATCGAGAGTGCGGCGCGCGAGAAGGCCGGAACCGTGGGCCGGGAGCTCGAGGAGGCGGAGCGCCGCCGCGACGAGGCGGAAGCCGAGGCCAACGAGCAGCTGCGCCGAGCCGAGGAGGCGGCCTCGCTGCTGAAGCGCGCGGTGGCCGAGCTCGAGAAGGTGCGGAGCGAGCTGGCCGCGCTGCCGAAAGCCGCTTCCGGAGCCGGGCGGGAGGCGCCGAAGGCCACGCCGCCGGCGCAGCCCGCCGCAGCGAAGCCCGCTCAGGCCGAGAAGTCTGCGGTGCCGGACGCCGCGCCCGCGGACGAGGAGCGCGCGACGAGCCGCGCACAAACTGCGATCCTCGACGACGCATCGGCCGCGGCCGCCGGCCCGGGGCCCGGCGATCCAGGCCCTGAGCAGGCGCCTGCAGCCGCGCGCGGCGAGCCGACCTCCGCCGAGGCCGCGCCGGAGTCGTCGGGCGCGCGGCTGATCGCGCTGAACATGGCCCTGCGCGGGACCCCCCGCGAGGAGACCGCGCGCTATCTGGCCGAGAACTTCGAGCTCGACGACCCCGATGCGCTGCTCGACGACGTGTACGCCCGCACGGGCCGGTAGCCGAACCCCTAGGCCGGAGAGGCGATCTCCACCAGGTTGCCGTCGGGGTCGCGCACGTAGGCGGCGCGCTGGCCCCAGGGCTTCACCCGGGGCTCCGACACCACCTCCGCGCCGGCCTCCACCGCGCGCGCGTACGCCCTCTCGACGTCCTCCGTCACGAAGCAGACCTCGAAGCCGTCCGCTCCGGCGCGGCCGCCGGGCGCCAGCTCGTTCGGGAGGTTGGCCGACGCCAGCTCGTGGGCGGCGAAGGCCAAGGTGGTGGGCCCCGTCTCGAGCTCGGCGTACTGGCCGCTCTCGTGCACGAGGCGGGCCGGCTGCTGGAAGGCGCGCTCGTAGAACCGCACGCTGGCCGCGACGTCCCGGACGTAGAGGATCGTGTAGCCGAAGCGCACGGGCGCGAAGGATTCTCGCACCTTGCGAACACAAACGCCTGTTCGCATTCTGGGGTCCGTAACGGCACGTAAACTCGGTCCGGTGAGCAAGCAGGACCAGATCGTCGTCTCGGGAGCGCGCGAGCACAACCTCAGGGACCTCCACCTGAGCCTGCCGCGTGACGCGCTGATCGTGATCACGGGCCTGTCCGGCTCGGGCAAGTCGAGCCTGGCGTTCGACACGATCTACGCCGAGGGCCAGCGCCGCTACGTCGAGTCGCTGTCGGCCTATGCCCGCCAGTTCCTGGGCCAGATGGACAAGCCCGACGTCGACTCGATCGAGGGCCTGTCGCCGGCCATCTCGATCGACCAGAAGACCACTTCGCGCAACCCGCGCTCCACCGTGGGCACGGTCACCGAGATCTACGACTACCTGCGCCTGCTCTGGGCCCGGGTGGGGCACCCCCATTGCTACAACTGCGGCCGCCCGATCACCGCGCAGCTCCTCGAACAGCTTGCCGTACTCGCCCTTGCGGCCCCGGATGACGGGCGCCTCGACCATGAAGCGCGTGCCCTCGTCGAACGTCATCACCTGGTCGATGATCTGCTCGGCCGACTGCGCGGTGATCGGGCGGCCGCAGTTGTGGCAGTGCGGCTTGCCGATCCGTGCCCACAGCAGGCGCAGGTAGTCTTA
>DATACN010000384.1:0-9688 GCA_036258995.1 Thermoleophilaceae bacterium
CGTCCGTGAACTCCTTCGCGGGCTCGCTCCCGAGCGCGTCATGGACCGCTTTGGCCACTGCGCCGCGGCTCAAGGCGGAAGGCCTGAGGCTGTGGGCCGAGCCTGCGTTCGCGAGCCCCGCGAGGACTGGCCGCTCGGACACGGCCCGGCCCGATCGCGTTCCCAAGACCAGCAGCGTCGGAAGTCCCTCGAGGCGGCCGGCGAGATAGGCGAGGAAGCGCAACGACTCCTCGTCGGCCCAGTGGGCGTCGTCGACCAGCAGCGCGAGCGGCCTGCTGGAGGCCAGCCCCTCGACCAGCCAGTAAAGGCCGTGCAAGGCAGCGAAGAACCCGTCCGACCCCGCCGTCGGCGAGACCTCGCCGGCGCCCAGCGCCGGCGCCGAGTGCGCGGCGGCACCCTTGAGGCTCTCGGGCGAGCCCGCCACCTGCCGTTCCAGCAGCTGCCGCACGACCCCGAAGCCGAACTCGCGCTCCAGCTCCGCCCCGCGCGCCTCGACCGCCAATGCGCCGGCATCCGCTGCCAGCTCGGCTGCGGCTCCCAGCAGCGCGGTCTTGCCGATGCCAGGCTCGCCCTCCACAAGCGCCAGGCGGCCTCGGCCTGCACTTGCATCCTCGATCAGCGTCCCGAGAGCCTCGAGCTCGCCTTCGCGGTCGAGCAGTACCCCCATGCCAGGCAAAACTCTACGGTCCACCCGTATTGCGCCACGGCGCCGGAGTCCGGACGATCTGGGTGCCGGTGCGACTGCTCGCCGTTCTTCTGGCCTCAGCACTGCTGGGACTCGCCCCCGCCGCGGCATCCGCGGCCGTGCGCTGCATCGGGACCACCGGGCAGGGCTGCGACACCACTCACGCCACGATCAGCAGCGCCCTGGTCCAGGCTGCGAATGACGACACGCTTCGCTTCGGGCCCGGCCTGTACGTCTCTCCCCAGGACCCGATCGAGCTGCGCCTGCACTTCGTGGGCGCCGGCCAGGGCACGCTGGACCAGTTCGATGCGGCGGTCCATACCCGCATTCGCGGCACGGCCGGATCGCCCGGCCTGATCCTCACCGCGGGAGGCTCCCTGAGGTCGCTACAGGTCCAGGGCGGCGCCCACGGCGGCAGCCTGGGACGCGACGCCATACACCTGTACAACGACGGCGGCAACGTCTCCTACTCGCTCGCTGACGTCGTCCTGCTCGGGACCGAGGGCGCCGACGAGAACCAGTCCGACGGCAGGGGCATGAGGGTCCCCGACGATGATGGGACCACGGACGTCAGCGTCACCGACTCCGCGTTCAGGGCGGGCGGCAGCTCGCAATTCACGTCGACCATTCTCATCATCGAGGACTCGGGGTCCGTGGCCATCAGGCGCAGCATGGTCGACGCGCGCGACGGCCAGGAGGGGCTGCGAACCGACGCCGGGGCGTTCGTGCTCCTGGAGGACTCGAGCGTCGGCCCGGACGGAGGCATAGCCCATTGGGGAACGGGGCCCATGCGCATCATCCGCTCCCGGGTGTCCACCAACGGCAGCAGGGCGATCGATTTCTTCCCGCTCGGCCCCGGCGAATCGGTCATGCACGTGATCGACAGCCTGATCGAGGTCAATGGCACCGAGAGCTTTCCGAGCTCCGCGGCAGTGGTGGAGCCCAACGGCGGGGTGGCCTCCCTGGTGCTGCGCGGGTCCACGGTTATCGCCCGCGGCAACGCCCAGGCCGCCGTCCGGGTCGTTGAGGACGCGAACTCGCGGGCGGAGCTGCGCAACACGATCGCGCGCGTGGAGGGCTCCAGCGCGCCCGGCGCCGCCGACCTGATCGCCGACCAAGGCAAGATCAGCGCCGACTTCTCGGCCTTCGCCACGAGCTCTGCCCTCAATGGCGGCAGCACGCCCGCGCCAGGGAGCGGCTCGAACTTCAGCGGCCACCCGCCGCTGAACCCGGACCTCTCGCTGCCGGCCGGCTCGCCCCTGGCCGACCGCGGCGACCCGGGCGCGGTCGAGCCCGGCGAGCTCGACCTCGCCGGCAATCCGCGCTCGCTCGACGGAAACGGAGACTGCGTGGCCGCCCCGGACATCGGCGCCTTCGAGCTCCCCGCGTTGGCCTGCCCATCGAACGCCGCGCCGAGCATCACCGGCTTCGGCATAACCAACAGGGTCTTCGCCCCCCTCCGGCTCGGCCGGCGCGCGCAGGTCAAGCGCGGCACGCGCTTCCGCTACACGCTGTCCGAACCGGCGAGCGTGGCGATCACGATCGAGCGCCGGCTGCCGGGGCGGCGCGTCGGCCGCCGCTGTCGCAAGGCCACAAGGCGCAACCGCGCACGGCGCCGGTGCGCTCGCTTCGTGCGCGCGGGCGTGTTGCGCGCGCAGAAGCAGGCCGGCCGCCAGACCACGCCCTTCTCCGGGCGCTTCCGCCGCCGCGCGCTGAGGCGCGGCCGCTACCGCGCGCGGATCAGGGCGACCGACGCCCACGGGGCGCGCTCGGCCGAGCGGCGCCTGGTGTTCCGCGTCGTGAAGGCGCCGAGGCGGAGGCGATGAGGCCATCCACCGCCATCGCTGTGGCGCTGGCCGCGCTTGCCGCCACGCCAACCGCGCAGGCGGCCGTCACCTGCGATCACGACGGCGTCACCCACGTCCTCACCATCACGGTCACGCAGGGATCGCCGGCCCTCGTCATCCGCGAGGGCACGGCGATCGAGGTTCGTGAGGCATCCACGCCAAAGACGTGCTCCGGCCCCGCTGCGACCACCACCACGATCCGGACGATCGTCTTCGACGACGACACGACATCCAGCGGCAATCCGTGGCCCGAGATCGCCCTCACGGGCGGGCCGTTCGAGCCGGGCTTCGGGGATGAAGAAGGTGATCTCGACGAGATCGAGTTCGAGCTCAAGGACTTCGAGGGGCTCCACGTGACCGGAGGCGGTGGTGATGACGACATCATCATGGGAGCCTCGGGCATCAACTTCAACTGGGGCGTCGAGGGAAGCGCGAGCGATCTCGACCTGACCTTCGACGACGTCGCCAACATCACGGGCGTCCAGATCTCCGGCGGGAACGGAGACGACCGGCTGGACGCGAACGGCGGGCTCGCGACGGGGTCCGAGGCCCCCTATCCCGCGATATTGAACGGCAACAACGGACCTGACCTCCTGGTCGGGGGCGACGCGGCCGACCAGCTCGGCATGCTCGAGCAGGGCGCCGGGCCGGACGAGCTCGACGGCGCTCGGGGGAACGACCTGATGCATGGCGGCCTGGAGGACGACATCATCGACGGGGGCGGCGGAGTCGACACGGCGCACTTCGGCCTGGCGGCGGCCGTGACGGTCGACCTCGCCATCTTCGAGGAGGAGCAGGACACCGGAGCCGGCAACGACCTGCTCGACAGCATCGAGAACGTGACCGGCAGTCCGGGGAACGACGTGATCCTGGGCAACGCGGACATGAACGTCCTGCAGGGCCAGGGCGGGGACGATCGGCTTGACGGACGCGGCGGGCAGGATTCGCTTTTCGGCGGCGCGGGAGGCGACCTGCTTACGCTGACCGACGGCGGGCCCGACGCCGCCACCTGCGGCGCCGATCCGGACTTGGTCTCAGCGGATGCCCCCGGCGTCGACGCGATCGCCTCCGATTGCGAGAGCGTGAGCTTCCCGGCGGGGCCGGGCGGCGGTGGCTCGGGCGGCCCAGGCGGCGGGTCCGGGACCGGGCCGGCCGCGCTCCTGCAACGCCTCGCACTCGGCCCCACCGCGTTCCGCGCCGCCCGCCGCGGTGGCAGCGTCGGCGCGGCGGCCCCGGTCGGTACCCGGGTGAGCATGACGCTCAGCATCGCGGCGCGCGTGGCCTTTCGCGTGGAGCGAGCACGGGCGGGCCGCAGGAGCCGCGGGCGCTGCAGGGCGCGCGGCCGCGGCCGCCGCTGCGTGCGCTGGGTGAGGCTGAAGGGCGGCTTCGCCGTCGACTCGCCTCAGGGCACCAGCGCTTTCCGCTTCACGGGCCGCCTGCGCGGTAGATCGCTGCGGCCGGGCGCCTACCGGCTCGTCGCGACTCCGACCGGCCCGAGCGGAAGCCGCGGGCCGGCCAGGCGGGCGAGGTTCCGCATCACGAGACGCTGAGAGGGAGATGAGCACGTGCTGAACCCGATCACACATCGAAGGGTCCTCAAGAAAGGACTGCCCGGCCAGGCGGCCATCGTGGAGATGGGCGCGCTCGACCGCGGCGGCACGAGCTTCAACCTGCCGATGACCCTCCAGGTCCACGTCGAGGGGATCACTCCCTACGAGGTGGAGGACCAATGGATGGTCAAGGCCAAGGACACCGTGGGCCTGAGCGGGACGATCCCCGTGAGGGTCGACCCGGAGGACCACCAGAAGGTGGCGATCGACTGGGATGGCGTCCGCGCGGCCTACGAGCGGGAGAAGGCGGCGCGACAGGAGGCTCTGGCCTCCGGCGGGACGGTGTTCAGCGGAGCCGGCTTCGAGCAGGCTGGAGCCGGCTTCGACCAGGCCGAGGCGATGCAGCAGGTCGAGCTGGCCCTGGGCCAGATGGGCATCCAGTTCCAGCAGGCGCCCGCGCAGCCCGAAGGCGAGGACGTCGTCGGCCAGCTCGAGCGCCTCGCGGGCCTGAGAGACAGCGGCGTCCTCAGCGAGGACGAGTTCCAGGATCAGAAGCGCCGGATCCTCGGCGCACAGGAGGGTTGAGCAGATGACTCGACGTGGATCGGACCTGACCAAGGTCGCCGCCGGCGTGATCGCCGGCGTCCTGGCGGGCGGCGCGCTGGTGCAGGCGCAGAGCGGCGGCTCGAACGAGGTGCGTGCCTGCGTGACGGGCGACACCACGCGGCCGAACACGATCATCGTGGGCCCGAACGAGCCCTGCCCGCCGAACACCAGCTTCAGGAACTGGAACGTGCAGGGACCGCCCGGGCCGGTCACGCAGGACGCCCTCGACGACCTGACCCTTCCGTCCTCGAAGGAGCCCGACACCGGTCCGCGGAGGGTCCGCAGGATCCGGCGGCGCGCGGGCAGGAAGGACCCGAGGGTGATCAGGGTGCGCCGCTCGGTGGGCCCCAACACCGCCCCGTTCAAGACGGCCGTGCTCGGCTGCCCGTCCACGCATCCGATCGTCACGGATGGCGGCCCGCTCCTCGACCCGGCGCCGGGGCCGGACGCCGTCTACGGCGTCATCAGCAACCACTCGATCGCCAACATGGGCTGGGTCACGGCCGTCCAGCGCTACTTCGGCGGCCGCTCGCCGTGGAGGCTGACCACCGAGGCGACCTGCCGGAAGAAGTGACCTAGCCCCAACGGCCGCCCGCCTTGGCCCAGTCGGCCAGGTGGGCGGCCGAGCAGAATGCGTCGGGGATCCGGTGCTCCCCTCGGTGGCGCACGAGCAGGACGCGCACGTCGCCGAGGGCCTCGCCGCAGTGCGAGCATGAGTCGAGCGAGTCGGTCAGGCCGCTCGGCTCCTCGAGCTCCCCGGCCTCCCAGTGGGGTCCCTGGATGTGCCAGGGGACCACGTGCTCGAGCCGGCAGAAGGCCGCCCTGCGGGCGCCGGGGACCTCCTGCGCACGCCAGCCGTCCTCCGGCTCGATCGCGCGGCCGCACCAGGAACAGCTCTCGGTAGATTGGGCCGCCATGGCCGAGGAGCTGCGGATTATCGTGCTGGAGGGCGACGAGACCGGCCAGGAGCTGCTCGAGCAGGCCATCCGCGTGCTCGACCCGGCGGTGACGCGGGTCGAGACCTCGTTCGAGCACTACGACCTGTCGCTCGACAACCGCCGCAAGACGGAGAACGAGGTCGTTACCGCGGCCGCGGCCGCCATGCGCGAGGCCCGCTTCGGCATCAAGGCGGCCACGATCACTCCCGAGGGCAAGGACGACGTGGGCAGCCCCAACCGCATCCTCCGCGAAGAGCTCGACGGCAAGGTCATCATCCGCACCGGGCGTCGCATCCCGGGCGTGACGCCGGTGGCCGGAGTGCACTACCCGATCGCCGTCGTTCGGATGGCCGTCGGCGAAGCCTACGGCGCCGAGCAGTGGCGCGAGGAGAAGGACGGCGACGAGATCGCCTTCCGCACCGAGCGAATCAGCCGCAGCGTCTGCAAGGCCGTCGCCGAGTACAGCTTCCGCACGGCATCGAGGTTCCTCGGCCGCGTCTACGGCGGGCCGAAGTGGACGGTCAGCCCCGTCTACGAGGGGATGCTCAAGGAGGAGCTCGACGCCGCCTCCGAGCGCCACCCCGAGGTGCCCTACTCCCCAGTGCTCATCGACGCCACCTACGCGGGGCTGATCTCGGGCGGCGCCGACGCACCGCTCGTGATCCCGGCGCTGAACCGCGACGGCGACTGCCTCTCCGACCTCGTCATGCCGCTGTTCGGCTCGATCGCCGGGGCCGAGTCGGTGCTCCTCGCGCTCGACGACGAGTACGAGCCGCGGGCCGTGATGGCCGAGGCCCCGCATGGCACGGCGCCCGCCCTGAAGGGCAAGGACATCGCCAACCCGATGGCGATGATCCTGTCGGGCGCAGCCGTCCTGCACTATGCGGCCGAGCTCGGCCACGAGGAGGCCGACACCGCCTCGCGGGCGATCTACGAGTCGGTGCTCGAGACGACCGCCACCGGGGTGCGCACGCCCGACCTGGGCGGGCATGCCTCGACGAGCGAGTTCACCGGCGAGGTGATCTCGCGCGTGCGGACCAAGATCGACATCTGGTCGTCCCTCGGGTCTAATGCCTAGACGACCCCAGTGAGCGCTTGCTGCGGCCCAGGGGCAATCCCGCCGCGGTCCGGGCGGGGTCTCGCAGGTGCTTGCGGCGCCGCATCACGTAGAAGCGGCGCTGGATGTAGAGCGTGACCAGACCGGAGGCCACGATCCCGGCCAGGTTCAGCGTCAGCTGGCCGGCCGCGCCGCCGGCATCCCCCCACTCCCCGTAGGCGGCCGCGACCCCGATGTTGGAAGCCGCCGGGATCGTGGTCACCGAGATGAGCACGCCGATCAGAGCGCCGGACTTGGCGGAGGTCAGGGACAGGACCCCGGCCGCACCGGCCACGACCGCGACGACGAGGCTCAGGATGTCCGGGCTGGACACGAACTCGGTCAGGGGCCGGTCCTCGGACAAGTCGCCCGGGAAGGCACCCACCGCGTCGAGGAAGAGCGTCGTGACCAGCGCTCCGGCAATCCCGACCGGGAAGCCGACGGCCAGGGCCGCCAGCGAGCGCCAGGCCAGCTTCGCCCGGAGATGCACGATCGCCACGCTGATGCCGGCCAACGGTCCGAACTCCGGCCCCACGACCATGGCGCCGACGATCAGGATCGGCTGGTCGAGCACGAGACCCACGGCCGCGATCTGCATGGACAGCACCATGAAGGCCACGAAGCTCACGGACAGCTCGGTTTGCTCGGACGTCCGCGCTTCGACTTCCTCCCAGACCACGGCGTCCGAGGGCAGCCCGGGGGCGGCCTTCTCTGCCTCTTCGAAGGCGTCGGATATCGCGGAGTCGAGCTCTTCGATGGCGATCGAGCCCTGGGCCGGGATGTCGAGCTCCTTGAGGTCGCCGATGATCACGCTGGCGTCCTCGCGGGCGACGTCGCAGAGGATGACGTCGCCGTTGGGCTTGCGCGCGGCACCGCGCAGGTACACCACGTTCACGACGGAGTCCTCACCACAGAGGAGCTCGAGCGCCTTGTTGGCCAGGTCCTCCGGGGCGACGATGCGCAGGTGGACCATCAGCCGGCAGCGTATCCGCCCACCCGCCTGCCGGCCGCCGGGTCCGTGCAACGGAAGTTGCAGCAAATGACCGGTTCCGTCCGCACCCGCCCGTACCTTCCCGAACGCATGTTCCCCAGCCTCACAGAGCGGCTCGGCACCGCGTTCGACCTGATCGTCGAGTTCTCAACGCTCGGCGAATACGGCGCGGCCGCCTCCCCACGGTCGACGCCCTCGAGCGCCCGGCCGGCCGCCGTGAGCACCGCGAGAGGACTGGGAGGCGCCGGCGCTTCTTCCCCGGGAGCGCCCGGCCGGTCCTCCGCTCGTCGCCCCGTCGCCGTGGGCGCGGTTGGCTGCGTGCCGGCCGCGACCCCGGCGGCCAGGCGGCGCACCCGGGGCGGCTGCGGCTCACACGAGCCCGCGGCGCTCTAGCTCCTCGCGGAACCACCGGATCGGCTCTGGGTTCTTGCCCTCGGACGAGCCGTCCAGCTCGACGAAGCGCAGGAACAGGGTGGGGTCGGGGACCTTGGCCAGCATCTCGTCGAGCTGCTCGTCCTGGTCCCGGCCCGTGCGCTTCATACGGCGCCAGATCGCATAGGGGCGGTCGTGATGCTCGATCGCGCACAGCAGACGCTCGTCGTCGGTGTACCGCTCGGCCAGGCGGCGAGCCCGGGCGGCATGATGATTCGAGCCGGTGCGCGGACGCCAGTTCTGCACCCGGTTCTTCTGGGAGTCGTGGACGAGCGCGATGAAGCGCAGGTGGGAGCGGCGGGGCTCCGGCTCCTCCCACGACTCGAGGGTGCGGAGCAGGTCGGCGACATGCTGCCCGACCGATCCCTCGGGATGGCCCTCGCGAGGCTCGCCCCACGCCAGGCCCTCCACCAGGGCGGAGTCACGCGACGCTCGCTCCTCGAGCTCGTTCTCGGGTTCGAAGCCGGGGACGTGGTCGGCGGCGGTCTCTATGGCCTACTCGACCTGCTGGGCGACCCACCGGTCACCCTCACGCGCGAGGACGACGCGGACCATCCGGTCCTGGCCCACGGCCATGAAATGAGCTCGGTCCTGGTCGACCCCGGGCTGGTCGTCGACCAGCACCAGATGCAAATCCTCGTAGGAGTGGTCGGGCCGCTGCTCGCGGAGGGCGCTGCGGGCGACCTCCTCCATCGTCTCGCGATGCCAGCCGCGGTCGAGGGCGCGCGCCTGCTCGAGAGCGGCATCGGCTTCCGCGACGTGCTGCTCCCATACGCCGGCCTGCTGGCGGTCGCGCCGGCGCGCGGCAATCAGGCCCCCGATGAACACGATCGCCACGACGACGGCGACGATGATGAGGATCACGACCAGGGTCGACATGGCGCCGGAGTGTAGGCCCGAAACGCCGAAGGCCGCCCGACGGGCGGCCTTCGAGTCATAACCGGCGGCGACCTACTCTCCCAGGGCCGCGAGGCCCAAGTACCATCGGCGCTGAGGGGCTTAACTGCTCTGTTCGGAATGGGAAGAGGTGTATCCCCCTCGCTATCGCCACCGAAAAGTGGCGAGACCGGGCCCTCTCCGGGCCTTGAAAACCGCACTGCTGGCCGCCCGAGGCGGTTGCCCGCCTGGCGAGATGGTCTCTGAGGCCGGGAAGGCCTCAGTTGCCATCAGACCTGCGGGCTGGAAGCCCGCAGGGGGTAATCATCCGTCAAGCCCTCGAAGCATTAGTACCGGTCTGCTGAGCACATCGCTGTGCTTGCACATCCGGCCTATCACCTGGTGGTCTCCCAGGGCTCTTACTCCCTCGAGGGGATGGGAGAGCTCATCTCGAGGTCGGCTTCCCGCTTAGATGCCTTCAGCGGTTATCCGGTCCGGACGTAGCTATCCAGCGGTGCCCCTGGCGGGACAACTGGTACACCAGAGGTCCGTTCGTCCCGGTCCTCTCGTACTAGGGACGACTCCTCTCAACTCTCCAACGCCCACGGCAGATAGGGACCGAACTGTCTCACGACGTTCTGAACCCAGCTCGCGTACCGCTTTAATG
>DATACN010000385.1:0-3998 GCA_036258995.1 Thermoleophilaceae bacterium
CTCGCGCTCGGACACCTGGCCCGACATCCAGATCCAGAACCCGCACGTCACCGTGGCCCACGAGGCCGTGGTCGGCAAGATCTCCGACGAGCAGCTCTTCTACCTGCAGAGCCGCGGCCTGACCGAGGAGGAGGCCGCCGCGATGATCGTGAACGGCTTCATCGAGCCGGTCACCAAGGAGCTGCCGATGGAGTACGCCGTCGAGCTGAACCGCTTGATTCAGCTCGAGATGGTCGGCTCGATCGGCTAGAGCCAACCCGCATAGCGCGGGCCCGCCGCAACAAGTTCCCCGCTCGAGTGATTGTGGGGGGAGTGCCGTCCCCGACGCGTACACTGCGGGCACGATGCGGCTAGGGACAGCCCTCGGCGTGTTGCTGTGCGCTTTTTGCCTGGCGGCCCCCGCGGAGGCGGTGGTGTTCGAGCTCGGTCGCGCCGACGGCGGCGCCAAGCTCGTGCGGGACCTGGGGGCGAGCAAGGGCCGGGCCCTCCAGCTGATCGGGCGGGAGCGGGTGCGCAAGATCGTGAGCACCCACCCGATCACGCGGCTGGCCATCCGGGCGAAGGCGAAGCCCTGCCGCGGCTGGCCGACGCTCGCCGTGCGGCTCAACGGCCGCAAGGTTGCCGCCTTCCGGATCCGTTCGCGACGCTGGCGCGGCTACGGGAAGCCCTTGCGCCGGCCCGCCGGCGGCCACGTGCTGGACCTGCGGCTCGGCAACCCGAGGCTCACGCGGCGGTGTGTGCGGGTACTGCGTCTGGACCGGGTAAACGTGACCACCAGGCGGCCGCCGAGAGCCGGCCCCCCGGAGGCACCTCCGCCGCCGCCGGAGCCGGCGCGCGTGCAGGCGCCCCCCGGCCACTACGTAAATCCCGTCTACGAGGGATCCGGCTTCGCCGATCCGACCGTCCTCGACGTGGGCGGCACGCACGGCCGGTACTTCGCCTTCGGCACCGGCGACAGGTTCCCGGTCCTGCGCTCCACGGACCTCGTTCACTGGACGAGCGCGGGCTGGGCCCTCCCCGGCCGGCCGGACTGGACCTCCCAACAGGGCGAGTACAACCCCTGGGCCCCGAACGTGATCGAGACCGGCAACGCCTGCCCCGGCGAGCGCGACGGGCCCTGCTACGTGATGTTCTTCGTCTCTGTCAACCGCGTCATCAATCCCGACGCGAACTGCATCGGCGTGGCCGTCTCCCCCGAGCCCGGCGGCCCCTTCGCCGACCGCGGCATCCTGAGCGACGAGGCGGGCTCCACCGACATGAGCGACCGCCCCATCGGCTGCGGCGACGACAACGGGTACAGCAACATCGACCCGGACCCCTTCGTGGACGCGGACGGCACCCCCTACCTCTACCTGTCGACGGGACATCTCTGCTCGACTCCAGGTCCGCACGCGGAGTGCCCGTTCGACCGCCGGCTGTCGGTGATCCCCCTGACCGATGACCTCCTCAACGCCGCGGGGCCGCGCCAGCCCCTCCTGGGCTGGACCCCGTCCACCTGGGAGCAGCAGATCGTGGAGAACCCCTGGATGCGGCGCCGGGGCAACACGTACGAGCTCTTCTACTCGGGCGGCAACTACCGCCGCACCTACGGCATGGGCTATGCCACCGCGAGCTCTCCGACCGGCCCGTTCTCCAAGGCACCGGTCAACCCGATCCTCCGGGACTCCGAGGAAGTGCTGAGCGCCGGCGGCGGCTCACTGGTGACCGGTCCCCGCGGCGGGGAGTGGGTCGCCTACCACGGGCGCGAGGGCGACTACGCCCTACCCCGCATGCTGCGGATCGACCGCCTCGAGGGCGCCCCTGACGGCACCTGGCGGGTGGCCGGCCCGACGACTACCCCTCAGCCGGCGCCGTAGAGCCCTCACCGGGGCGGTCCGCAGCGGCGGTGCGGCGTCGCAGCAACAGCACCGCCCCGGCGCCCACGATCAGCACCAGCGCGCTCCCACCCGCGATCCAGGACCACCCGGAGCCCCCGGCTGCGATCGCGTCGACCGGCGGCCTGACCACCTCGTCCACCCTCGCGCGCGGGGGCTCGACGCTTCCCAGCTGAGAGGCCGGCCGGGGTGCGAGCCCGCTCACCAGCCTTCGCAGTGCTCGCGTCTGAACGGGGACAAGCTCGAACCAGGTGCCGTCCTCCGCCCGCATCCGCTCGGCGGCCGGCACGACTGCGACCGATGAGCGGTCAACCGCGTCTTCCACCCGGTACGTGAGCTCCATCCGGTACCACCCGGCCGCGCCGGGCGGATCGGCCCGTGGGCCGAGGTGAAGCAGCGCGCCGAGCGTCCCTGCGTTCCGCGTCTCGCGGCAGTCGCTCGCACCGCAGACCTTCGCCGACGCCAGGCCCTTGCTCTCGGCGCTCGCGGCCGGAAGCAGCAGGGCAGCGGCCGCCGCTGCCATCGCGATTCGTCTCATGCCTTCACTACAACCGCCGTCCGGCCGGGGTTCCCGGGCGGTAACGTCGTGGTGGTGCAAGAGACCGTCGGCACCGAGAGCGTCGAACTGCGGGCCCGCGACCTCGGTGTCTCCGAGCGGTTCTACACCGAGGCCATCGGCCTCGAGCGGGTACAGGACGAGCCGCTGGGGCTCGGGGCCGGCGGGCGTCCCTTGGTGATCCTTCGCCAGGCCGAGGCGGCGGTGCCGCCGCCGCCACGCGCTACGGGGCTGTTCCACATGGCCATCCGCTTCCGCGACCGCGCCGCGCTCGCCGGCGCCCTTCGCCGCCTGGCCCGGAATCGCGTTCCCCTGAGCGGCGCCTCGGACCACGGCGTGAGCGAGGCGCTCTACCTGGCCGACCCGGACTCGAACGGAATCGAGCTCTATCGGGACCGGCCCCGCGACGACTGGCCGCGCGATCCCGACGGCGGGATCGGCATGTTCACCGCCGCGCTGGACATCCGCAGCCTGCTGGAGGAGCCGTCCCCCAACGGCGAGGGCCCCGTCGAGCCCGAAACCGACATGGGCCACGTGCACCTGAAGGTCTCCGACCTCGAGCGCTCGGTGGACTTCTACCGCGAGCGGCTCGGCCTCGACCTCAAGGCCCGCTACGGGCGCGAGGCCGCTTTCATGGCCGCGGGCGACTACCACCACCACGTCGGCCTCAACACCTGGCAGAGCCTCGGCGGAGGCCCGCCGCCGCAGGGGTCGCCGGGGCTCGAGCGCTACACGATCGCCCTTCCCTCACGCGACGGGCCCGAGGAGCTCTCGGATCCCGACGGCGTGACGATCCGGGTGGTCCCCGCTCAATGAACCCCGCCCCTCTGCCGATGGCAGGGGGGATGAGCGTGAACGACCTGGTCCTGGTCCAGGGCATCGGCGACACCAAGCAGGCCCTGGCACGCTGGAACGAAGCGCCTGTCCGGGTGCTGGGCCCCTGGCTGCTGCTCAGCGTCGCCATCACCGGCGCTCTGCTATTCGCCGTCTACCTGGTGGCAACGCTCTCCGTGCCGGACCCCACGCTCTACTGGATTCCGGGCTACCACGAGGCCCCCAACGCGCAGGAGTACCTACGCGTGCTGTACCGCAACTCGCTCGTGCTCGCGCTCCACGCCATGGCCTGCGTGGCCGGGTTCATGGCAGGAAGCTCCCTGCCCCTGTCGGCTTCCAAGCGCAGCGGTCTCTCCCGCTGGGTGCACGAGAAGGCCGGGCCGCTGGCGATCGGGTTCGTCGTCTGCGCAACCCTCTTCTCGCTCACCACGCAGGCCTATGTCCTCGGCGGAGGCGTCGCCTCGATCGCCAAGCAGCTCGAGATCACCCCCGAGATGCTCCTGCTGGCCCTCGCGCCCCACGCCGTACCCGAGCTCGTGGCGCTCTTCCTGCCGCTGGCGGCCTGGATGATCGCCAGCCGCCGCGATGACTGGCACGAGCTGCTGGCGGCGACCTTCGTGACCGTCGCGGTAGCGATCCCGGTGCTGCTGGCCAGCGCCGCGGTGGAGCTGTGGGTCTCGCCACACCTGCTGTCCGGGCTCGCCGGCCCCTAGAAGGACCGCGGGCCCCCCCCA
>DATACN010000386.1:0-5401 GCA_036258995.1 Thermoleophilaceae bacterium
CTACCGAGACCTACGTGGCCCTGCGGCTGGAGGTCGACAACTGGCGCTGGGCCGGCGTCCCGATCTACCTCCGCACCGGCAAGCGCCTGGCCCGCAAGGTCACGGAGATCGCCGTCACGCTCCAGCCGGTGCCGCACCTGGCCTTCCAGGCCGAGGGCTCGGTCGGCGTGCAGCCCAACCAGCTGATCCTGACCATGCAGCCGAACGAGGGTGTGTCGCTGACGCTGGGGGCCAAGATCCCCGGGACCCGGATGCGCATCCGCCCGGTGAACATGGAGTTCCTCTACGGCACAGCGTTCATGTCGCAGTCGCCCGAAGCCTACGAGCGCCTGATCATGGACGCCATGCGCGGCGACGCCACCCTCTTCACCCGCGACGACGAGGTCGAGGCGCAGTGGCGCATCTGCGACCCGATCCTCGAGGGCTGGGCCGGACGGCCGGGCCCGCTGCCCCAGTACCCGGCGGGATCGGACGGCCCGGAAGAGGCCGACACGATCCTGGCGCAAGGCCACCGGTGGCGCGCGATCTGAGGGGCCTCAGCCAGGCCAGGGAGGTCTCCTGGCTCGAGGGGGTCTGGACCGCCCAGGACACCACGCCGGCCGAGATCGAGGCGGCCCTGCGTGAGCTGCTCAGCCACCAGCACCAGAAGAGCGAGGCCTACGTGCCGGCCCGGGTCCTGAACCTGGTGGTGGTCGCCGACCGCGAGTGGCGGGGCGAGATCCAGAACCGGCTCGAGAGCGTGGGCCGCTACCACCCCTCGCGCACGATCCTCTGCGCCGTCGAGCAGGGCCGTACCACCATCGACGCCTACGCCACGATGACCGTTCAGGGCGACCCTCGCCCGGGCGAGATCGCGCTCTGCCACGAGCACGTGGTGCTCGACATCGGCCCGGGCCACCTGCCGGGGATCGACACGATCGTCGACCCGCTCGTGGTCACCGATCTCGCGACGCTCGTCTGGTCGCCGCATCGCCACGAGGAGGCGGTCGACGCGCTGCTGAAGCTCTCGCAGGTGGTGCTGATCGACTCGGTGGAGGAGCCCGACCCGGCTGCGGCGCTGCGGCGGGCTCGCGACCTGGCCCGGGAGGCCTACGTCGTGGACCTCGCCTGGCTGCGCTCCACCCCGTGGCGCGAACGCATCGCCGCCACCTTCGACCCGCGCCAGTGGCGCGAGGAGCTGGGGCGCCTGACGTCCGTGTGCGTGCGCCATCGTCCCGACTCGGCGGTGGCGGGCGTGTTGTTGTTCGGCTGGCTGGCCTCGCGGCTGGGGTGGAGCCCGGGCGGCCTGATCGCGCAGAACGGCTCACTGCACGGCCGGGCCGGGGGGCGCCGCCAGGACGTGGCGCTCAAGCTCGAGCCCGACCCCGGGCAGAACGCCCCCGGGCTGGCAGGCATCACCGTGGAGACGGCCTCGGGCATGACGCTCTCGCTCGACCGGGGCTCGGGCGGCCTGTCGGCGCGCCGGCGCCGGCCCGACGGAGCGGAGTCCGCCTGGACCCTGATGGGCGCCTCGCGCGGCGAGGCCGGCATCCTCGGCGAGGGCATCCGCCAGGCCCTGCTGCGCGACCCCACCTACCGGCCCTCGCTCGAGGCCGCCGAGGCGATGCTTCGGTGAGCGCCGAGCGACTGGTTACGGAGGACCCGGCCGGCGAGGCCGCCGAGCGCCTGGCCGAGGCCGCGCGGGCGGGCGGCCACCTGGTGCTCTCGGGCGGCTCCACCCCGCGGGCCGCGTACGAGCGGCTTGCGGCGATGGACGTGGAGTGGGGAGGCACGACGCTGTGGTTCGGCGACGACCGCTGCGTCCCGCCCGACCACGAGCACTCGAACTACCGGATGACCAGGGAGGCCCTGCTCGACCGGCTCCCGGGCGACCAGCCCGCCGTCGAGCGGATCGAGGGGGAGCTGGGACCGCACGAGGCGGCCGACCGCTACGAGGCCCGCCTGCGGGAATCGTTCGGCGACGGCGTGCCGCAGTTCGATCTGATCCTCAACGGGCTCGGCCCCGACGCCCACACCGCTTCGCTGTTCCCCGGTGACGCCGCGCTCGGGGAGCGCGAGCGGCTGGCCGTCGGCGTGGAGACTCCCGGCATGGCCCCCTTGGTATCGAGGGTGACGCTTACCCTTCCGGTGATGAACGCCGCGCGGCAGGTCGTGTTCCTGGTCTCGGGGGAGGACAAGGCCGAGGCGGTGGCGCGCTCGTTCTCCGGCGCCGCCGATCCGTCGGCGCCCGCGAGCCTGGTCCAGCCCGATCCCGGCTCGCTCACGGTCGTGCTGGACCCACCCGCCGCTCGGCTGCTGGAGGCCCGGGCTTGAGCATCAGCGCCGGGGGCACGCCCGCGCACTCGGGAGCCTGGCGGATCCGGCAGCTGGCCGGTGCCGACGTGGTCGGCGCGAGCCCGTTTCCCCCTATCGCCCAGTACGCCTTCCTGTCGGACTGCGAGACCTGCGCCCTCGTGGCCCCGAGCGGGAACGTTGAATGGCTCTGCGTGCCGCGCTTCGACTCGCCAAGCGTGTTCGGCGCGGTGCTCGACCGCGATGCCGGGGTGTTCCGGCTGGGCCCGGCCGACGTCGAGGTGCCGGCCGACCGGCGCTACCTGCCCGGCACGATGGTGCTCGAGACGAGCTGGGGCACTCGCGGGGGCTGGGTGGTCGTGCGCGACCTGCTGCTGATCGGGCCGTGGCACCACGAGCACGACCGCTCCCACACCCACCGCCGCTCGCCGACGGACTACGACGCCGACCACGTGCTGCTGCGCTGCGTGCGCTGCGTGAACGGCGAGGTGCAGATGCTGCTCGACTGCGAGCCGGTGTTCGACTACGGGCGCTGCGCGGCCGAATGGGAGTACGCCGGCCCCGGGTACCACGTGGCCAAGGCCAGGGGCGCGGGACAGGACGTCGAGCTGACCCTGACCACCGACATGAACGTCGGCTTCGAGGGACCGCGCGCCACCGCCCGCACGCTGATGAAGGAGGGCGACACGCTGTTCGTAGCGCTGTCCTGGTCGGACCACCCGGCACCCCAGACCTACGACGAGGCGTACTCGCGGCTCGTCTGGACGGCCCACCACTGGCAGCACTGGCTCGACCACGGAGAGTTTCCCGACCACCCCTGGCGAACCTACCTCCAGCGCAGCGCGCTGACGCTCAAGGGCCTGTCCTACGCACCGACCGGGGCGCTCGTGGCGGCGGCGACCACATCGCTGCCGGAGACCCTGGGCGGCGAGCGCAACTGGGACTACCGCTTCACCTGGATCCGGGACGCCACGTTCATGCTCTGGGGCCTATACACGCTCGGCTACGACTGGGAGGCCAACGACTTCTTCTACTTCATCGCCGACGTGGCCGAGGCGGAGGAGGGCCAGCTCCAGATCATGTACGGCATCGGCGGGGAGGACGAGCTGCCCGAGGAGACGCTCGACCATCTGTCCGGCTACGACGGGGCGCGGCCCGTGCGCGTCGGGAATGGCGCCTTCGACCAGGACCAGCACGACGTCTGGGGGGCCATCCTCGACTCCTTCTACCTGCACACCAAGTCGCGCGACCACCTGCCCGAGCGGATCTGGCCGATCCTCGTCAAGCAGGTCGAGACCGCGCTCGAGAACTGGCGCGAGCCCGACCGCGGAGTGTGGGAGGTGCGCGGCGACCCCAAGCACTTCACCTCCTCGAAGCTGATGTGCTGGGTGGCCGCCGACCGCGGCGCGCGGCTGGCGGAGATCCGCGAGGACCTGGAGTACGCGGCCCGCTGGCAGTCCGCGGCCGACGAGATCCACGCGGACATCTGCGAGAACGCGGTCGACGAGCGCGGCGTCTTCTGCCAGCACTACGAGACAGACGCCCTCGACGCGTCGGTGCTGCTGATGCCGCTGGTGCGCTTCCTCCCGCCCGAGGACCCGCGCATCCGAAAGACGGTGCTGGCGATCGCCGACGAGCTGACCGTGGACGGCCTGGTGCTGCGGTACAAGGTCGAGGACACCGACGACGGCCTGTCGGGCGAGGAGGGCACCTTCACGATCTGCTCGTTCTGGCTCGTCTCCGCGCTGATCGAGATAGGCGAGGTCAAGCGCGCCCGGGCCCTGTGCGAGAAGCTGCTCTCCTACGCGAGCCCGCTGGGCCTGTACGCGGAGGAGATCGACCCCCGCTCGGGCCGCCACCTCGGCAACTTCCCGCAGGCCTTCACCCACCTGGCGCTGATCAACGCGGTGATGCACGTGATCCGAGCCGACAAGGGCGCGGAGGCGGGCAGCTTCCCGCTGGGCGGCGAGTTCGCGAGCCGCTCGCACTCGCGCGGCTAGCCGCTTCCGACCGAAGCCGCGCCTAGCATCGCGCCGCGATGAGCGAACCGGCCCAACTGCTGGCCGACGCCGAGCAGCGCCTGCTCGGCGAGGGCGGCCGGCTGACCGAGGAGGAGGTGCTCCGGCTTCAAGGCCTGCCGGGCGAGTACCTGGGGGACCTGGCCGACCTGGCGCACCGGGTCCGGCTGCGTTTCTGCGGCGAGGGGGTCGAGATCGAGTCGATCATCTCGGGCAAGACCGGGGGCTGCCCGGAGGACTGCCACTTCTGCTCGCAGTCCTCGCGCTTCAACACCGACGTCGCTCCGACCGGCTACATCCCCTACGACCAGCTCATGCGGGCCGCGGAGGAGACCGCGCGGTCGGGGGCAACCGAGTTCTGCATCGTCTACGCGGTGCGGGGGCCGGACCGGCGCCTGATGGACCACGTGCTCGAGTGCACCGCGCTGATCCACAAGGAGACCGACCTGGACGTGGCCTGCTCGCTCGGGATCCTCACGCGCGAGCAGGCGTACGAGCTGGCCGCCAACGGGGTGCACCGCTACAACCACAACCTCGAGGCGGCCCGCAGCTACTTCCCCGAGATCTGCACCACCCATAGCTGGGAGGACCGGCTCGAGACCTGCAAGCTCGTTCGCGAGACCGGCATGGAGCTCTGCAGCGGCGGGATCATCGGGATGGGGGAGAGTCGCGAGCAGCGAGTCGAGCTGGCCTTCCAGCTCGCGGAGCTCGACCCGCACGAGGTGCCGATGAACTTCCTGAACCCGCGGCCGGGCACCCCGCTCGAGGACAACTCGGTGCTAGAGCCCGAGGAGGCCGTCCGCACGATCGCCCTGTTCCGGCTGGCCATGCCGGGCACGACCATGCGCTACGGCGGCGGCCGCGAGATCACCCTCGGCGACCTCCAGGCGCTTGGGCTCAAGGCGGGCATCAACGCGCTGATCACGGGCAACTACCTGACACGCTCGGCCAGACGCTCGACGACGACCTGGCGATGCTCGACGACCTGAGCATCGCCAGGTCGTCGTCGAGCGTCTGGCCGAGCGTGGTCAGGTAGTTGCCCGTGATCAGCGCGTTGATGCCCGCCTTGAGCCCAAGCGCCTGGAGGTCGC
>DATACN010000387.1:0-2777 GCA_036258995.1 Thermoleophilaceae bacterium
ACGATGTACAACGGCCTGCTCCACAGCGACAAGCGCGACGACTTCGACACCTCGTCGCTGCGCCTTTGCATGTCGGGCGGCTCGGCCATGCCCGAGGAGCTGATGAAGAAGTTCGAGGAGGCCTTCGATTGCATCATCCTCGAGGGCTACGGCCTGTCCGAGACCTCCCCGGTGGCCTCCTTCAACCACCCCGACCGCGAGCGCAAGCCCGGCTCGATCGGGCAGCCGATCGAGGGTGTGGAGATGAAGGTCGTGGACGACGACGGCAACGAGGTCGACCAGGGCGAGGTCGGCGAGATCGTCATCAAGGGCCACAACGTCATGAAGGGCTACTGGAACCGCGAGGACGCCACCAAGGAGGCGATCCAGGACGGCTGGTTCCGCAGCGGCGACATGGGCAAGGTCGACGAGGACGGGTACTTCTTCATCGTCGACCGCAAGAAGGAGCTGATCATCCGCGGCGGCTACAACGTCTACCCGCGCGAGGTCGAGGAGGTGCTCTACGAGCACCCGGCCGTGCAGGCTGCCGCCGTGGTCGGTGTGGACGACGAGAAGATGGGCGAGGAGGTCGGCGCCGCCGTGGTCCTGAAGAAGGGCGAGGAGGTGTCCGAGGACGAGCTGCGCGACTTCGTCAAGGAGCGCGTGGCGAACTACAAGTACCCGCGCAAGATCTGGTTCGAGGACGAGCTGCCGATGGGCCCGACCGGCAAGATCCTGAAGAAGGAGATCGAGGTCCCGCAGGAGGTCGAGGCGGGAAGCGCCTCCTGAAGCAGCGCGTCAGCCTCATTACGCTGGGAGTCCGGGACCTCGGCCGGGCACGCCGGTTCTACGAAGGGCTCGGGTGGACCACGGGCGCGCGCCCGGACGACGACGTCGTCTTCTTCCAAGCCGGCGACATGGTGGTCGCGCTCTGGGACCGCGCGAGGCTCGCCGAGGACAGCGTCGTGGCTGACGCCGGCGGCTGGGGCGGCATCACGCTGGCCATGAACGTCGGAAGCCCCGAGGAGGTCGACGCCGTGACCGAGGAGGCCCGCGCCGCCGGCGCCACGATCGGCCGTGAGCCCGCCGAGACGTTCTGGGGCGGCTACAGCGCGCTCTTCATCGACCCGGAGGGACACCCCTGGGAGGTCGCGCACAACCCACGCTGGACCATCACCGAGGACGGCGGGCTGCGGCTGGGCTGACGCGCCTCAGGCGGCCCGAGGCGGCGGCTCGACCTGGTCGCGGTCCTTCCCGCCGGCGATCTGCCGGTAGATGAACAGCAGGATCATCGTGCCGATGATCGCCCCCGGCAGCCCGCCGAGGTCGAATGCGTCGGAATCGCCGATGCCGAGCAGCTCGGTGAAGAGGAAGAAGCCGAGCAGCGAGCCGGCCAGCCCGAGCAGGATGGTCACGAAGAACCCTCCCGGGTCCTTGCCCGGCATCAACAGCTTCCCGATGAACCCGGCCAGGATGCCGAGGATGATTGCTCCGATCATTCCGCCCTGATACCCCCTATTCGACGACCAAACCGTGTCGCATGGTGTTTTCCGTAACTACACGCGGCTCGGCGAATTGCAACAGGTAGTCGGGGCCCCCGGCTTTCGACCCGATCCCGGACCGGCGGTTTCCGCCGAAGGGCTGGCGGGCCACCATCGCCCCGGTGATCTCGCGGTTGACGTAGAGGTTGCCGACGGGCGTGCGCCCGGCGACGTACTCGACCGTGTCCGGACTGCGCGAGAACAGGCCGCCGGTGAGCGCGAACGGCAGCGAGTCGACCACGTCGCAGGCTTCCTCCACGCTGGCCACGCTCTCGACCGTGAGCAGCGGTCCGAAGATCTCCTCGCGCACGACCGGCGAGTCCTCCGGCAGGCCGAACGCGACCCGCGGAGGGCAGAACCAACCCTCGTCCGGCACGGCGACGGGCGGTTGGGCGAGCCGGCCCTGCTCGGACGCGAGCTCCGCGTAACGGTCCACCCTCTTCTGCGCTTCCCGCTCGATGACCGGCGGCACGCCGGTCTCGAAGCGCTCGGCCTGGCCCACGCGCAGCACCTCGGCCGCTCCGACGAGCCGCTCCTCGAGGGCCTCGGCCACGGCCTCGTGTGCGAGCACCCGCGCGGCGGCTGAGCACTTCTGCCCTGCGTATCCGAACGCCGAGCCGATGATCCCGGGCACCGCCTCGTCGAGGTCGGCGTCGGAGTCGACGATCACGCAGTTCTTGCCGCCCATCTCCGCCACTACCCGCTTGACGTGGTGCTGGCCCTCGGGGGTCTCGGCTGCCGCACGGACGATCTCCAGTCCAACCGCGCTCGAGCCCGTGAAGGCGATCACGTGCACCCGCGGGTCGCGCACCAGGGCCGCACCCGCCTCGCCGTAGCCCGGCAGCAGGCCCACAGCGTCCGGCGGAACACCACCGGCGTGAAGGGCTTCGACGAGGGCCTGCGCGCTCGCCGGCGACTGCTCGGCCGGCTTGAGCACGGCGGAATTGCCGGCGGCAAGCGCGGCGGCGGTCATGCCGGTCGGGATCGCGAGCGGGAAGTTCCAGGGGGAGATCACGACCGCTACGCCACGGGGCGCGTAGCGCATCGAGTTGCGCTCGCCGGGCATCTGGAGCAGGTCGGGACCACGCTCGAGCTCGATCGCCCCGCGCGCGTAGTACTCGAGGAAGTCGATCGCCTCGCACACGTCGGCGTCGGCCTCGGGCCAGGGCTTGGCGCACTCCCGCACCTGGAGCGCGGCCAGCTCGAGCCGCCGGGCCCGCAGGTGGCCCGCCGCAGCCCGCAGCGCGGCCGCGCGGG
>DATACN010000388.1:0-8178 GCA_036258995.1 Thermoleophilaceae bacterium
GGCGGACGCCGCCACCGACGCGTTCATCGGCGGCCTGAACCACATCCTGGTGATCGGGGCGGTGATCGCGTTCGCGGGTGCGCTGATCGCCCTGGCGCTGGTGCGCCAGGCGGACTTCGTGGGCGCCCCGCAGGAGGCCCCCGCGGCGGCGGGCTAGAGCCGCTTCTCGAAGTGGTAGGCGGTGATGCGCAGGCGCAGGTTGAAGTAGAGGCGGTGCGCGTCCTCGCGCTCGGGGCCCACCGCGGAGTCCAGCTCCAGGACGTCACAGCGCAGCCGGCGGGCCTCCTCCACGCACCAGTCGACCAGCGCGGCAGCGTGCCCGCGCCGGCGGGACTCGGGCAGGGTCGAGAGGTCGTCCACGTAGAGCGACCGCCCCGAGACCAGGTTCTCGATCACCCTGAAGCCCGCCACCGCGACCACCCGCACTCCCTCGAAGGCGCCGACCAGCCGGTACCCCTGCGGCCGCTGCACGTCGTTCACCCGCTCCACGAACGCCCGCCGGTCGTTGTGGTGCGGGCGCAGGGCGCTCATCGCGTCGAAGGCGAGGCCGGTCTCGTCCGGCCCGATTTCCCTTAGGTCGCTCAGTCTTTGAGGAACGACGGGATGTCGATCTCGTCGTCGGAGATCTCGAGCGAGCTGCGCTGGCGCTCGTCGAGCTCGACGTCGCGGCGGCGCGGCTCGCGACGGCGGCCCGTGGAGTCCTCGGCGAACATAGGCAGGCGGCTGCGCTGGTCGAAGCCGGTGGCGATCACCGTGACCCGCACGGAGTCGCCGATGCCCTCGTCGACGACCGCGCCGAAGATGATGTTCGAGTTCGAGTCGGCGGCCGACTGGATGATCTCCGCCGCCTCGTTGACCTCGAACAGGCCGAGGTCGCCGCCGCCGGTGATGTTCAGCAGGATCCCGGTGGCGCCCTCCACCGACTGCTCGAGGAGCGGGCTCGAGATCGCGTTCTTCGCGGCCTCGGCGGCGCGGTTCTCGCCGCTCGCGTCGCCGATGCCCATGAGCGCCGAGCCGGCGTCCTGCATGATCGTGCGCACGTCGGCGAAGTCGAGGTTGATCAGACCCGGGATGGTGATCAGGTCGGTGATGCCCTGCACGCCCTGGCGGAGGACGTTGTCGGCCTCACGGAAGGCGTCGAGGATGCTCGTGCGGCGCTCCACGACCGCGAGCAGCTTCTCGTTGGGGATCACGATCAGCGTGTCGACCTGCTCGCGCAGCTGCTGGATTCCCTCCTCCGCCTGGCGGGCGCGCTGGGCACCCTCGAAGTCGAACGGGCGGGTGACCACGCCGACGGTCAGGGCGCCGATCTCCTGCTTTGCGACCTCGGCGATCACCGGTGCGGCACCGGTCCCGGTCCCCCCGCCCTCGCCCACGGTCAGGAAGACCATGTCCGAGCCCTTCAGGGCCTCCTTGATCTCGTCGCGGCTCTCGTTGGCGGCGCCGTAGCCGACCTCGGGATCGGCGCCCGCGCCGAGGCCGCGGGTGAGCTGGTCGCCGATCTGCAGCTTCTGGTCGGCGTCGCACATCTGGAGCGCCTGGGCGTCGGTGTTGACGGCGACGAACTCGACGCCCTTCAGCCCCGCGTCGACCATGCGGTTGACGGCGTTCGTGCCCCCTCCGCCGATGCCGACGACCTTGATGACAGCCAGGTAGCTACCGGTCTGCATGTGCGTTTCGAACCGTTCCAAGCTCAAGCGGTCATCGAGGGTTCCCCACCCAAGGGACCGCGGGAAACATCGCACTGTAGGTGCATTTCCTTGATCGTGTCAATGCTCCTCGCAACAATTCGTGCAGAAAAGCCTCGATGCCAAGTCGAGACTTTGCCCGAATCTCGACTCAAGGTTGAGGGTTCGCGAGAGCGCCTCCCCCGGTCCCCTGCTGGGGTTGCGGAGCCGCCGCCGCGGGTTGCTCGGTGGCCGGTGGCGGCGCGGCCTGTGGCGTGCCGGTGGTGGTGCCGGGACCGCCTGACGCGGGCGGCGCGGGCGCGGCCGGAGCGGTGGCCGGATCGGTCGCGAGCGGGGCGCCCGCGGCCGCCGGATCCTCCGGAGCGGCGCCGGTGACAGGGGGCACCGCCCCCGAGTCGGCCGCCGGCAGCGGGGCGAGCGTCTCGGCCGCGACGCCTCCGGCTGCGGGCCGCTCGGGCAGGCGCACGTCGACGTAGGTGGCGCCCTGGGCCTCCGGGTCGGCCAGCACCCTTGCGGCCGCGGCCCACTTGTCGCGCACGCGCGTGAGCGCCCCGAAGATCAGCAGCGGGCCGTCCCTCATCTCGACGACCAGGCCGCGTTGCTTCTCCTCGCGGACGCTGGCCAGCCGGCTCGAGAGGGCGGCCGGGGCGCCGCCCGCGATCCGGGCGAAGCGCAGCGCTCGCGGGTCGCGCAGCCGCTCGGGAGGCAGGGACCCGCGCACCTGCACCTCCGGCAGCTTGCCCTGCACGGGCAGGCCGCGCAGGATCGTGCCATCGCCGGCCACCGGGACCCGAGAGCCCCCGGTGACCGCGATCGCGGCCGGGCGGTGCTCGATCACCTCGATCCGCAGGGCGTGCGGGAAGTCGGGGCTCACGCGCACGTCACGCACGACGGGGTAGCCGGCCACCACCTGCTCGAGCCGCTCCTGGTCCACGTGCAGGGTGGTCATTGAGCTGCCGGCCGCCACGAGCGCCCGGCGAAGCGTCTTGGCGTCCTTGGTGCTGAGGCCGGCCACGACCACTCGCTCGACGCGGACGAACGAGGAGTCGCGGAACCAGAGGAGGTAGAGGCCGCCGAGCAGCAGCCCCGCGACCGCCGCAACGATCAGGCGCCGCCGCAGCCGGGGCGGCAGCGCGACGACGAGGGCCGGCAGCGTCCGGCGAACGCCGGCTGCGAGCGCGCTCACGAGTAGAGGGCCGCGGCGTCGACTTCGCCCAGGAACTGCACCTCGGGCTCGAGCGAGACCCCGAAGCGCTCGCGCACGCGGCGCCGCCCCTCCGCCATCAGCGCGATTACGTCGGCGGTCGTGGCCTGGCCGGCGTTCTCAACGAAGTTCGCGTGCTTCTCGGAGAAGCGGGCGCCGCCGACCTGCAGCCCCCGGCAGCCGGCCTGGTCGAGCAGCACCCCGGCGCTGCGGCCCCCCGCAGCCGGGTCCTCGGGGTTCTTGAAGGTCGAGCCGAAGGTCTTGACGCCCGACGGCTGCGCCACCTTGCGAGCGGCCCGCATCTCGGCGAGGGTCTCCTTCACGGCGCCGGGATCCGCCGGCGACAGCGCGAACGAGGCGCGCGCCACGATCTCGCGAGGGCCCAGGCCAGAGCTGCGATAGGCGAAGCCGAGCTGCTCCGGCCTCCTTCGCTCGCTCGCTCCCGGCGAGGTGACCTCCACCCACTCGAGCACCCGCGACAGGTCGCCGCCGTAGGCGTTGGCGTTCATCTTCACGGCGCCGCCGACGGTGCCGGGGATGTTCACGCCGAACTCCAGCCCGGTGAGCCCGGCGCGCGCGGCGCGTGCCGAGGCCTGGGGCAGTCGGGCACCCCCGCCGCAGACGAGGCGCTCGCCCTGCTGCTCGATCTCGGCGAGCGAGCCGCCCAGCTTCAACACGAGTCCCCGGAATCCGTCATCGGCTACCAGGAGGTTCGATCCCGAGCCGACCACTCCTACCGCCAGACCCTCGCGGTCCGCCCAGGCGAGCAGCTGCGCGAGCCGCTCCTGCGATTCCACGCGCGCGAGGAAGTCGGCCGGACCGCCCGTGCGGACGGTGGTGAGCCGGGCCAGCGAAGCGTCGCGCTCGACGCCTTCGGGTGGCGATGCCGGGCTCACGCCGTAAGTCTCCGCGCCAGCTCGTCGACGTTGCCCGCTCCCAGGGTGAGGACCAGATCGCCCTCGACGAGCTCGTCGCGCAGCCAGCGCTCGGCGTCGTCCATCCGCGGCAGCCACCAGACCGGGCGGCCGCCCATGGCGTCCCCGGCCGCCGCGGCCGCGAGCAGCCCGCTCACGCCCGGGTAGTCCTCTGCCCGCTCGCGGGCGGGATAGATCTCGAGCACCACCGCCAGGTCCGCCAGCGCCAGCGCCGCGCCGAATTCCCGTGCGAGCTTGCGCGTGCGCGAGTACAGGTGTGGCTGGAAGCAGGCCACCAGCCGGCTCGGCCCCAGGGTGCGGGCCGCCTCGAGCGTGGCGCGCACCTCGGTCGGGTGGTGGGCGTAGTCGTCGAAGACGCGCGCGCCCGACGCGGTCCGCCCGTGGTCCTCGAAGCGCCTGCCGGCGCCGCCGAAGCCGGCCAGGGTGGGCGCCGCCTCGGCGATTGCGAGCCCGGCCGCCCGGCAGGCCGCCAGGGCGCCGAGCGCGTTCAACACGTTGTGGCGTCCCGGCACGCGCAGCTCGACCTCGGCCCCGTCGACGCGAAAGCTCGAGCCGCCGGGCCGCAGCTCCACGGCCTCCGCACGCAGGTCTCCGTGGTCGATTCCGAACTCCACCGCCTCCCCCTCCCCCGGCAGGTCCACCTCCGGTCCGAGCACGCGCACCGAGGCAGGCTGGGTGAACGACGCGAAGGCGTCCCTCAGCTCGGCGAGCGAGCGGTAGGTCGAATGGTGGTCGAGCTCGACGTTCAGGACCACCGCCACGTCCCGGTCGAGCTTCAGGAACGAGAGGTCGGACTCGTCGGCCTCGATCACCGCCCAGTCGCCCATCCCCCACCCCGCGTTGCCGCCGCCGGGGCGCACCTCGCCGCCGATCAGGAATCCGGGGTCGCGGCCGCACTCGATCAGCGCGTGCGCCGCCATCGATGCCGTGGTGGTCTTGCCGTGAGTCCCGCTCACCGCGACCGTTCGCTTGAGCCGCGAGACCTCGCCGAGCAGGTCGCCCCGGTGAAGGACGGTCTGGCCGCGGTCCCGCGCGGCAGCGAGCTCGGGGTTGTGCTCCGGAATGGCGGTGGAGACGATGACCTCGGCGCCCTCCGGGACGTTGCCTGCCTCGTGGCCGATCGCCGGGTCGAGTCCGTGCTCGCGCAGGCGTTGGCAGTAGGGGGAGTCCGCGGCGTCGCTGCCGCTCACCTGCGCGCCGAGCTCCCTCGCGACCAGGGCCAGGCCGCTCATGCCGGCGCCGCCGATGCCGACGAAGTGCAGTCGCCTTCCGGAGAACGGAGCCCCATTCACGGCCCCGACCCTATTCCCGGGCAGAGAGGCGCAGCAGCTCGTCGGCGATCCGGCCGGCCGCGTCCGGCCGAGCGGCGCTGCGAGCCGCAGCCGCCATCTCTCCCAGGCGTCGTTCGTCGCCGAGCAGCTCACCCACCTCGCGGGCCAGGCGCGGCCCGTCGAGCTCCGCGTCGGGCACAACGACCGCCGCACCGGCCCGCTCCATGTGCCGGGCGTTGGCGGTCTGATGGTCGGCGCTCGCGTGCGGGTAGGGAACGAGCACGGCGGGCAGCCCCGCGGCCGCCAGCTCGAGCACCGACCCGCCGGCGCGCGCCACCGCCAGATCGGCGCAAGCCAGCGCATCGGAGAACGGCTCGATGTACGGCTCGAGCCGGTAGTGCGCCGGAGCTCCCAGCTCGTCGAGCCGCCGCCGCAGGTCGGGATGGTCCCGCCGGCCGGAGGCGTGCAGCACGAGGCAGGGCGCCGCGGCCCCGAACGCCTCGAGCGCAGCGTCGTTCAGCCGCCTGGCGCCGAGCGACCCGCCGAACACGAGCAGGCACGGCCCTTCCGCGGGCAGCCCGAAGCGCTCGCGGGCGCGCGCTCGCGCTGAGCTGCCGAGCGAATCGTGCCCCGCGTCCGTGCTGCTCGGCGGCGGCAGCGGCCGGCCCGCGACCTCGTACTTGCCCCCCTCCCGCCCAGGGATCGGGAACGCAAGGAACACGCGCCGCGCGAGGGGCGCGAGCAGCCGGTTGGTCACCCCCAGGTGGCTGTCGGCCTCGGTCAGCACCAGCGGGATCCGCAGCGCGCCCGCCGCCAGCCCCACCGGCCCGGCCACATAGCCGCCCCCGCCCAGCACGGCGTCGGGCCGGATCCGCCGGAGCAGCCGGATGGCCTTGCCGCTGGCGCGGGCGGCGATCAGGAGCGCCCGGGCGGCCCGCAGGGGGTTGCCGCGGTCGAGCCCCCGCACCTCGAGCCGGTGGAACGGGTAGCCGGCCGCCGGCACGAGCTCGGCCTCGGCCCGCTCGCCGCCGGCGAACTCGACCTCCGCTCCGCGCGCCCTCAGCGCGTCAGCGACCGCCAGCGCCGGCACGACGTGCCCCGCCGTGCCGCCGGCGGCGATCACGACCCTGGGCATCGCCACCTCCCTCGATCGCGCGCAGCCGCGGCGCGGTGCGCTTCGACCTGCGCCCACCGGTCGCGGCCACGTTCAGCAGGAGCCCCATCCCCGCCAGCATCACGATCAGGTTGCTGTTTCCGTAGGAGATGAAAGGCAGCGGCACGCCCGTCAGGGGGGCCATGCCGAGCACGGCGAAGAAGTTGATCGTGGCCTGGCACATGATCAGCGCGGTCAGGCCGGCCGCCAGCAGCTTCGAGTAGAGGTCCCGCGCCAGCTTGGCGGCGCGCAGCCCGGCGTAGGCGATCATCCCGTAGAGGGCGATCACGGCGAGCAGGCCGAAGAGCCCGACCTCCTCCCCGATGATCGCCAGGATCATGTCGGTGTGGGCCTCCGGCAGGTAGAAGATCTTCTGCACCGACTCCCCCAGGCCAACGCCGAAGAACCCACCCGATCCGATCGCCGTCAGCGCCTGGACCGCCTGGAAGCCGGAGTCGCCGGCGTCGGAGAAGGGGTCCAGGAACGACGTGAGCCGCTCGCGCCGGTACGGCTCGACCAGCGCCATCAGCAGGGCCATGCCGGCGAGGCCTGCGCCGATCCCGCCCAGCAGCCGGATCGGCGTGCCGGCGACCAGCAGCAGCGCGCCGATCGCGAAGCAGATGACCATGGCAGTGCCCATGTCCGGCTGCTTCAGCAGCAGCAGGCAGGCCGCCCCGACCACCAGCAGCAGCGGCTTGGTCAGCCCGCCGAGCGTCTGCGTGGCGCGCGGGCGCGCTGCCAGAAGCTGCGCCGCGTAGAGCACCAGGGCCAGCTTGAGCAGCTCCGAGGGCTGAAACTGGACCGGCCCCGCGGCGAGCCAGCGCGTGGCGCCGTTCACGGTTACCCCGACGCCGGGGAGCATCGCCATCACGGTCAGGAAGAAACCGCCCACGAGCAGCAGCGGCGTCAGCCCGCGGACCGCCGCCAGGCCGTGCCGCGAGACCGCGTGAAGCACGGCAAGGCCGAGCAGGCCGAAGAGCAGGTAGCGCTTCAGGTAGTACGACGGGTCGCCCGAGCCCTGGAAGAGCGACTCCGCGGAGCTGGCGGAGTAGACCATCACCGCCCCGGCCGCCAGCAGGCAGAGCGTCGCCGTGTAGAGGATCGAGTACTCGACGGGGCGCTTGGCTCGGGCGCGGCGGGATCTCGCCATCCGGGCCCCCTTCGACGCGCTGGGGCGGTTTCCCCCTGAGGCTCACGCGGCCGGGACCAGCGAGCGGAAGTGCTCCCCGCGCTCCTCGAAGTCGCGGTACTGGTCGTAGCTTGCGCAGGCGGGCGACAGCAGTATGACGTCGCCCGGCTCGGCGGCCCGGGCGGCTGTCGCCATCGCCGACTCGAGGTCGCCGCAGTCGTGCAGCGAAACGGTGCCGTCGAGATCCTCGGCCAGCCGCGGGGAGGCCTCGCCGATCAGGTAGCAGGCCTTGCAGCGCGCCGACACCGCGTCCCGCAGGCCGCTGAAGCCGCCGCCCTTGAGGCTGCCGCCGAGGATGGCGTGCACGCCGCCGTCGAAGGCCTCGATCCCGCGCACCGCCGAGGAGACGTTCGTGGCCTTGGAGTCGTTCACGTACAGCACCGCCCCGACCGTGCCGACCTCCTCAAGCCGGTGCGGCACCCCGGGGAACCCGGCCAGCCCGGCCCGGACGGCCGAGGCCGGGATGCCCACCGTCAGGGCGGCGGCCGCGGCGCCCATGGCGTTCTCCAGGTTGTGCTCGCCGCGCAGGCGAATCTCCTCCCTGCCCATCAGCACGTCGCCGCGCCAGGTGAGCCCGCGATCCCGCAGGGCCAGGTCGGCGTGGCGGCCCCCGAACGTCACCCTGGCCGCCTCGCCGGGGACCTCGGTGCCGGGCGGGACGACGGCCACGTCCTCCGCGACCTGGTTGGCGAACAGCTTGAGCTTCGCCTCGCGGTAGGCATCGAAGCTGCCGTGACG
>DATACN010000389.1:0-13013 GCA_036258995.1 Thermoleophilaceae bacterium
GGTCTGGCACGAGTTGTGGGGGGTGCGACTGGCCTGGCTTGCGCTGGCCGGAGCCCGCGACGAGCGCTACTCGGCCGCGGCCCGGCGGATAGCCCGCGAGGCGCCGCTGGCCCGCGCACAGGTGGTCCCGGACAGCGGGCACGCAGCGCACCTTCAGCAGCCGCGCGTCGTGGCTGAGGCAATCGAGACGTTTCTGGACGGTCTTGCCGAGTCGGTGTAAGGTCGAACCGGTTTGGCTCGCCGTTTCGCAATCCTGGCCCTCGTGCTGGCCGCGGCCGCGCTGGTCCCTGGGGCGGCGCAGGCGGCGAGCCTCTCCTACATCGGGGCCGACGGCAACGCCTACCTGGCGAGCCCGGACGGCGCGCGGACGGTCCAGCTGACTCGCGACGCGAATGCCGACACCACCTACAAGATGGCCGGCCAGACGAATGCCGGAACGGTGGTGGTCGCCCGCCGGGCGGGTGGCGACACCTGGTTCCACTGGCTGAACCGGGACGGCTCGAACAAGAGCGGGCCATGGCTGGCGCCTGAGGGCAACCTCGGTACCGGGCCGCTCACGTCGCACGTCGCGCCGGAGGGCGGGTTCGTGGTCTTCTATGCCTCGAACTGCACGTTCGCCTGCCAGAGCCAGTTCTTCCGTGTGTGTTCATGCCGGAGGGCCCGCTGGCAAGCGAGTGCAACATCAACTGCCACGACGGCTACGTGCTCCCGCGCTGGATCCCCGGGACCCCCTACGCCGGAATGGTCGACAGCGGCCTGAACGGCGTAACCGTCCAATCCGAGAGCGGGCTTCAGGACTGGTTCGACTATGGCGGCAACTTCGACATCGGGCACTTCGACGTCTCACGTGACCGGGGCTTCGTGATGACGGAGGACACCCCGACCACGTCGTCCGCGCCCGGCGCGCTCACCCTGCTCAAGGCCAACGGCATACCCCCGAATCATCAGCCCCCGGAGTTCCTGTGCGAGGTCCCGAACTTCTCCGCCGACGGCAACGGACGCCCCGTCTGGTCCCCCGACGGGACGCAGATCGCCTGGACCGCCGCCGACGGGATCCACGTTTCCGGGGCGCCGCAGGATCAGGGCAATACCTGTGCCCTGCCCGGCGACCGCCTCGTGGTTCCCGGTGGCAAGCAGGTCGAGTGGGGGCCCCAGGACGTGCCCGCGCAGCAGGTCTGTTGCGCGCCGCCGCCTCAGCGGCTCACCCTGACCTTCACGCTTGCGGGGCGCCTCCCGCGCCTACTTCGAGCGCTCAAACGGGGCATTCCCTTCTTCGTCCGGACGAATGGACCGGGGCGGGCGACGGTGCAGCTGCTCGGCTCCGGCCGTTTCGCGGCCCGGACGACTGTCGTCGGGCGTGGCTCGCGCACCCTGGCGCGGGCCGGACGTCACCGCGTGGTCGCGAAGTTCACGCGCAAGGCCAAGCGGCGGTTCCGGCGCATGCGCCGGGTCACGCTGACGGCGCGCGCCACCGTCAGGGCGGCAGGCGGGCCCGCCACGACCAAGCGCCGTCGCATCAGGCTGCGCCGCTAGCCCCCGCAGCCGCTAGGCCAGGGCGAGCGTGTCGACGGTGACCTCGGCCAGGTCGTCCTCGCTCACGTCCACGCCGAGTCCCGGACCCTGCGGCACCGGCATCAGGCCGCCGCGGGCCTCCGGCAGGACGCGGGCGATGCCGGCGTCGAACAGCTCGAGCGTCGCGAGGCCGCAGGCCAGGGAGAGGCCCTCCGAAGCCGCGAGCTGTAGTGCGGCGGCGATCCCCCAGGGGCCGTCGAGGGTGCTCGACAGGAAGGCCCGCAGCCCATGGCGCTCGGCTTCGCGCAGGGCGTCGCGGGCGGCGCCGAAGCCTCCACTGCCCGCGAGCTTGACGTTCACGACGTCGCAAGCCTTGATCTCGGCGGCGGCGCGCACGTCCCCGACTCCCAGCACGGACTCGTCGGCTCCCACCGGGACCGTCACGGCGGGCCTGACTTCGGCGAGCTCCTCGAGTGTGCGGCACGGCTGCTCGACGAGCTGCAGGTCGAACGGCGCGAGCTCTTCGATGCGCCTAACCGCCTCGTCGGGCATCCAGGCGCCGTTGGCGTCCAGGCGCAGGGCCGGCCAGGAGCCCACCGCGTCGCGCACGGCCGCGACCCGCTCCAAGTCGTCGGGCAGCCCGACCTTGAGCTTGAAGCAGGAGTAGCCGTCACTCAGCGCCGCGCGCGCCTCGGCGGCGACTTCGGCGGGCGGGCCGCCCGGGAGAGTGCGGTTGACGGCGATCGCCTCCGCGCCGGGCTGGCCGAGGGCCCGGCCTTCGCGCCGCGCCTCGAGGTCGAGCCGGGCCATCTCCTCGGCCGCGCGCGCGTGCGGCAGGCTCGCCTTCCCGCGCTGCAGCTCCTCGGCGACTTCCCCGATCGTCACGCCGTCGTAGGGCTCGAGCGGGGCCGCCTCGCCGTAGCCGACCGCGCCGTCCTCGTCCTCCAGCCGCATGAGCAGCAGCTCGCGGGCCGACACCACGCCGCCGGAGGTCACGAAGGGCCGCTTGAGCGGGATCGACAGGCGCAGCAGTGAGCGCCTCACGAGAGCAGCACCCCGGCCGAAAGCAGCAGCGAGAAGAGGGCCAGCAGCAACCCGGTCCGGGCCAGCGCGCCGTTTAGGGCCGGGCCGTCGTTGCGCGTGGAGACCGTCCGGACGAGCGGTGGAGCCAGCGGCAGCGCCGCCAGGGCGACGAGAAGCCAGGCCGACAGGCCGCCGGCCAGCCAGACGACCCCGGGAATGACGAAGGCCAAAGCCACCATTGCCGCGAACAGCCGCCGCGCTCGCTCGCGACCGAGCTTCACCGCCAAGGTGCGCTTGCCCGCGCGGCGGTCGGTGTCGATGTCGCGCACGTTGTTCACGACGAGGATCGCGGCCGCCAGCAGACCCACAGGCAGCGACAGCCCGAAGGCCTCCCACGACAGCCGCTCCGTATGGACGTAGTAGGAGCCGTTCACGGCCACCAGGCCGAAGAAGAGGAATACGAACAGCTCGCCGAGCCCCGCATACCCGTAGGGTCGCGGGCCGCCCGTGTAAAGAACCCCGGCGGCGATCGAGACCGCGCCGACGGCCAGCAGCTCCCAACCGGCAACCGCGGCCAGGTAGACACCGGCGGCGACCGCGATCCCGAAGGCCACGTACGTCCCCACGAGGACGCGCCGGGGCGGCATCAAGCCGCCGGCGGTCACCCGCACGGGCCCCAGACGGTCCTCGGTGTCGGCCCCGCGGCGGGCGTCGGAGTAGTCGTTTGCCAGGTTCGTCCCGATCTGGATGAAGACGCTTCCCACCAGCGCCGCGACGAACGCGAGCGGCCGGAACTCGTCCTCGGAGACCGCCAGCGCCGTTCCGACCAGCACCGGCGCCACCGCCGCCGGCAGCGTGCGGGGTCTGGCTGCGAGCGCCCACAGGCGCAACGCGCTCAAGGCCGGCGGGGGAACTTGCCGAAGTCGGGCCGGCGCTTCTCCTTGTACGCGTCGCGCCCCTCCTGCGCCTCCTCGGTCCCGTAGAAGAGGAGGTTGGTGTCGTGGGCGAGCTGCTGGAGGCCGGCCAGCCCGTCCTCGGCCGCGTTGAAGCTGAACTTCATCAGCCGCAGGGCGAACGGCGACATCTCGAGCATCTCGCGGCACCAGCGCACGGTCTCCTCCTCGAGCTGCTCCAGCGGCACGACGGTGTTCACGAGGCCCATGTCGAGAGCCTCCCGGGCGTCGTACTGGCGGCAGAGGAACCACATCTCCTTTGCCTTCTTGACGCCCACCTGGTTGGCGAGCAGCCCGGCCCCGAAGCCGCCGTCGAAGCTCCCCACCCGGGGGCCCACCTGCCCGAAGCGGGCGTTGTCGGCGGCGATGGTCAGGTCGCAGACGACGTGCAGCACATGGCCGCCGCCGATCGCGTAGCCGGCCACCATCGCCACGATCGGCTTCGGAAGGCGTCGCATCTGCACGTGCAGGTCGGTTACGTGGAAGCGGCCGATCCCCTTCTGCGCGAGCTCGTCGTCGCCGAGGTAGCCGGAGTCACCGCGCACGTTCTGGTCGCCGCCGGAGCAGAAGGCCTGCGGCCCCTCCCCGGTGAGGACGATCACGCCAACCTGGGGGTCCTCGCGCGCGCGGTCCAGAGCATCGGAGATCTCGATCAGCGTCTGGGGCCTGAAGGCGTTCCGGACCTCGGGCCGGTCGATCGTGATCTTGGCGATCCCCTCCGCGGTCTCGTAGCGGATGTCGCCGTAGTCGCCGGCGGGCCGCCAATCGGCGGCACGCCGTATGGCCTGCTGTCCGGCCTCCATGAGGGGTCCGTACGATAGTTCGCCGTGATCTACGACAGGGATGCCGATCTTGGGCGCCTCGAGGGCAGGACCGTGGCCGTGCTCGGCTACGGATCGCAGGGGCACGCACACGCGCTGAACCTGAAGGACTCCGGCGTCGACGTGGTGGTGGGCCTGCGCGAGGGCTCCACCTCGGCCGACAAGGCCGCCGCCGACGGGCTCAGGGTGGAGCCGGTCGCCGACGCCGCCAGCCACGGCGACGTGGTCATGGTCCTGCTTCCCGACGAGAAGCAGGCCGAGGTGTGGGAATCCGAGATCCGGGACGGGATCGCGCCCGGGAACCTCCTGATGTTCGCCCACGGCTTCACGATCCACTTCGGCCAGATCGATCCCGGCCCCGAGGTCGACGTGGGCATGGTGGCGCCGAAGGGCCCCGGCCACCTGGTGCGGCGCCAGTTCGTGGACGGCAACGGGGTGCCCGGGCTCGTCGCGGTGCACCAGGACGCCTCCGGCTCGGCGCGGGACGTCGTGCTCGCCTACGCCAAGGGCATCGGCTGTACGCGCGCGGGGGTGATCGAGACCAGCTTCCGCGAGGAGACCGAGACCGACCTGTTCGGAGAGCAGGCCGTGCTCTGCGGCGGCGTCACCGAGCTCGTCCGCGCCGGCTACGAGACGCTCGTCGACGCGGGCTATGACCCTCGGCTCGCGTACTTCGAGTGCCTGCACGAGCTCAAGCTGATCGTGGACCTCATGTACGAGAAGGGCATCACCGGCATGCGCCACTCGATCTCGAACACGGCCGAGTACGGCGACCTGACCCGCGGGGACCGGATCATCTCCGAGCCGACCCGCCAGGCCATGCGCCAGATCCTCGACCAGATCCAGTCTGGCGAGTTCGCCCGTGAGTGGATCGCCGAGAACCAGGCCGGCCAGGAGAACTTCCAGCGCCTGCGCGAGCAGGGCAAGGACCACCAGATCGAGCGCGAGGGCCGCGAGCTGCGCAAGATGATGGACTGGATCGACGAGGAGTTCTGATGGAGGGCGAGCGGCCCACGGAGTTCCTTCCACCGGAGCCACCAGGCCCCGAGCCCGAGCTCGAAGGGCGCCCACAACCACCACCGCCTCCGCCGCCACAGGCGCAGCCGCCGTCACCGCCGGCCTACCCCCAGCAGTATGGGTGGCAGCCGGCGCCCGGCCAGCCACCCCCCGCACAGCCGCCGCCCGGCTACCCGCCGCCCGGCTGGCAGCAGCCTCCGCCTCAAGGGTGGGTCCAGCCGGCCTGGGGCTATCCGCAGCAGCCGCCCGAGCCGGGCGACGGGGCGGCGGTCGGCGGGTTCGTGACCTCGGTCTCCGCCGCCGCGCTTCTGCTCATGTCGTTCGGGTTCCTGGCGTTCCTCACGGTGATCGCGGCGCCGTTCGGGATCTTCTACTCGCGCAAGGGAAAGAAGTCCGTCGACGAGGGGAAAACCCGCAAGCACCGCGGGCTCGCCCAGGCAGGCTTCGTGATCGGGATCGTGACGCTCGTGATCTCGGCGATCGTGACGATCCTCTTGATCATCTTCATCATCGCCCTCGCCACCGACGAGGAGTTCCGCCGCGACTTCGAGAACGACGGCGGCTTCGACTCGACGACGGTGAGCGCGGCGGCGCTTGCGGTGCGCGCGGCGGGCGCCGCCGTCCGCTTTGTCGCCTAGCTTCGGGAAAGCCCATGAGCTCGACAGCCACGCTGGAGATCCCGCAAGACCTGAAGCCCGCAGACGGACGCTTCGGTTGCGGGCCGTCGAAGGTCCGCCCCGAGGCGGTCGCGAGCCTCGCCGCGGACGGGGCGAGCGTCATGGGGACGTCGCATCGCCAGGAGCCGGTGAAGGCCCTGGTGGGCCGGATCCGGGAGGGCGTCGCCGCCCTGCTGGGCCTGCCCGACGGCTACGAGGTCGCGCTCGGCAACGGCGGCACCACCGCTCTCTGGGACGGCCTTGCCGCCGGCATCATCCGGGGGAGGGCGCTGCACCTCACCTTCGGTGAATTTTCCTCGAAGTTCGCAAAGGTGACCGCCGCGGCCCCGTTCCTGGCCGATCCGCTGGTCGTGAGCGCCGAGCCTGGGGACGCGCCGGAGCCGACCTCCGACCCGTCGGCCGACGTCGTGGCCTGGGCCCACAACGAGACCTCCACCGGCGTGATGGTGCCCGTCGCCCGGCCGCCGGGCGACTCGCTGGTGCTGATCGACGCCACGTCGGGCGCCGGCGGCCTCCCGCTCGACCCGTCGGCAGCCGACGTCTACTACTTCGCTCCGCAGAAGTCGTTCGCGGCCGACGGCGGCCTGTGGATCGCCGCCCTGAGCCCGGCCGCGATCGAGCGGATCGAGGAGATGGCCGCCACGCAGCGGTGGATCCCCGAGTCGCTGTCGCTCCAGATCGCGCTCGAGAACTCCCGCAAGCAGCAGACCTACAACACGCCGGCCGTGGCCACCCTGTGGCTTCTGGCCGAGGAGATCGAGTGGATGCTGGAAGGCGGCGGGCTCGACGACTTCTGCGTAGCCCGGACCCGCGAGTCGTCGGAGCACCTGTACGGATGGGCCGACCGGTCGGAGTACGCAACTCCGTTCGTCGCCGATCCCGCGAAGCGCTCGCTGGTGGTGGGCACCATCGACTTCGCCGAGTCGGTGGACGCCGCGGCATTGGCGGCCGTGCTGCGCGCCAACGGCATCGTCGACACCGAGCCGTACCGCAAGCTGGCGCGCAACCAGCTTCGGATAGGGATGTTCCCGGCCGTCGAGCCGGACGACGTGCGGGCGCTCACGGCTTGCATCGACTTCGTGGTGGAGCGGGCGGCGTGACTCGGGTGCTGGTCGCCGAGAAGGTCGGAGACTCGGGCATCCAGCTGCTGCGCGACGCCGGCCTCGAGGTCGAGCTCGGGGTGGACTGGGAGCCCGGCGAGCTCGAGCGCAGGATCGGCGAGTTCGACGGCATCCTGATCCGCTCCGGCACCAAGCTGACCGCCGATCTCCTGGAGCGGGCCGGCAGCCTCAAGGTGGTCGGGCGCGCGGGAGTGGGGGTCGACAACGTCGACGTCGAGGCGGCCACCAAGCGCGGCATCGTGGTGGCCAACGCGCCGCAGTCGAACGTGATCACGGCGGCCGAGCACACCATGGCGATGCTGCTGGCGCTCGCGCGCAAGGTCCCGCAGGCGCACGGGTCGCTCACGGGCGGCGCCTGGGAGCGGTCGCAGTTCAGCGGCGTGGAGCTGTACGAGAAGACGCTGGGGGTGCTGGGGTTCGGCCGCATCGGCCAGCTCGTGTCCCAGCGCGCGCTCGGCTTCGGCATGCACGTGATCGCCTTCGACGCCTACGTGGCGGAGGAGCGCTTCCGGGAGCTCGGGGTAGAGCGCGCGGCCGGCTCCGACCAGCTCTACGCGGCGGCCGACTTCATAACGATCCACCTCCCGCAGACCCCTGAGACCGAGAACTGGCTGGACGCCGAGGCCTTCTCGAAAATGAAGGAGGGGGTCCGGATCATCAACGTCGCCCGCGGAGGCCTGATGGTGGAGGAGGACCTCAAGCAGGCGCTCGACTCCGGCAAGGTGGCGGGCGCCGCACTCGACGTGTTCCGCGACGAGCCCGCCACGAACCACCCGCTCTTCGGCTATCCCAACGTAGTCGTCACCCCGCACCTGGGCGCCTCCACGGCAGAGGCCACCGACCGCGCCGGCTACCAGGCCGCGGAGCAGGTCGTGGCCGCCCTCACCGGTGGCGTGGTCACCAGCGCGGTCAACGTGCCCGCGGTCGCCGCCGAGGACATGGAGGCGCTCGGCCCCTTCCTGCCGCTCTGCCTGGGGCTCGGGCGGATCGCGGTCGGCCTGGCCGAGGGGACCTCGGTCGATGCCATCGAGGTCGAGTACCGCGGCCGCATCGCCGAGCGCGACACGCGCTTCCTGACCGTCCAGGTGCTCAAGGGCGTGCTCGCCGGGCACACCGAGGAAGACGTCAACGACGTGAACGCCTCGGGCATCGCGGAGGAGCGCGGCATCACCGTGTCGGAGACGAGCACCGTCCACGCGCGCGACTTCACCGACCTGGTACGCGTGAGCGTGGTGAGCGGCGGCGAGCGGACGCGCGTGGTGGGGACCACGCTCGGCCGCCTGCACCGGCCCCACCTGCTCGAGGCCTGGGGCTCGCGCTTCAACGTGCAGCTCGAGCACCACCTCGCGGTTTTCCGCTACCGCGACGTGCCCGGCATGCTGGGCCGGGTCGGGACGGTGCTCGGCGAGGAGGGCATCAACATCGTCTCCGCCGCGGTCGGCCGTCGGCCGGACGAGGAGGCGGCGAGCTCCAACGGCGAGGCGGCCATGGTCGTGACCGCCGACGCGGCGATCCCGCGCGAGGTGGTCGACCGCATCGTGGCCAGCGACGGCTTCGTCGCGGGCCGCACGGTCAGCCTCTAGCAATCCGATCCGCCGCGGCGGCAGCGAAGAAGTCCGCGAGGACCGGCGCCAGAGCGCCCATCTTCACGTTGTGGCTGACGCCCGGTAGGGCGGAGTGCTCCGCGTTCGGGAGCGCGGCGGCGATCGCGGCGGCTCCCTTGCGAAGCTTCTCCGGGCTCTTCTCGCCGCTCACGATCAGCGTCGGCGTGACCACGCGAGCCCAATAGGACTCGTCGACCGGGCGCCCCCGGACGTGGCGATCGATCAGGGCCGCCTCGTACGGCAGGGTGTGTGCGGTCGCCTTGAGCTTGGACCACATGGGCGGCCACAGGCTCATCAGCGACGGGATCAAGGACGGGATGCCCATCACACGCGCCATGAAGTACTTCACTGCCTCGGACCTCCGCTCCTGCTCCGCGAGCGCGCCTATGTGGTGCACGAAGTCGTCGGGCGGCAGTCCGTCGACCGAATCGACGATGAAGGGAGGCTCGTACGCGGCGATCTTCTCGATCTCGACGCCGGCCCGGGCGGCCTCGAGCGCGAGGATGCCGCCCGAGGACAGCCCCCAGACGAACGCGGAGCCCCCCGCCACCGAGATCATCGCCTGGAGGTCCTCGAACTCCCGCCCGAGCGAGTATGGCTTCGAGTCCCCGCTGTCGCCGCGCCCACGCCGGTCGTAGTTCAGCACGGTGAACCGCGACGAGAGCAGATCCGCGAGCTCGACGAACCCCTTCCACCTTCGCCAGCTGAACGCGCCGCCGACCAGGATGATCGGGGGTCCCTGGCCCAAGCGGTCGAATGCGATCGTCGTGCCGTCAGCCGACTTGACCTTGTCCACTGCGTCTCCTCGGTTTGGAAGTCGTCCTGTTGGTTCGACCGCGATGGACGGCGAAACTCACCGCTTGGGCTCCCAGAACGCCATCGGACCGCCGTCCTTCGACGCCACCACTGCCCGCCAGCCCGCCGGGCCCTCGCGCGGATCCAGCAGGACCGTCGCTCCCAGCGCAACGGCTTCCTCGACGGTTGCCTCCACGTCCGAGACCTCGACGTATGGAAGCCAGACGGCGCGCCTCCCCTCAGCTTCGACCATGCCCGCCGCGATCCCCGGCCCGATGGACAGCGCGCTGTAGCTGCCGACCCGGGAGTGAACCCTCTCGAAGGGCCAGGCGAGCAGTCCCGTGTAGAAGGCACAGGCGCGCGCCGAGTTCGGCGTGTGAAGCTCGAGGTGGACGAGGCGGCCGGTCAGCGGCGTAGTAGCTCCGGCAGACCGAAGGCGCCCATGAGCTCCACATCACGGAAGGCGGTCACCTCGGAGATCAGCTCGCCGCGGAGTCCGAACACCTCCAGACAGCTCGGCACGTAGAGGTTGCGAGCGGCGTCCAGCTTGTAGACGCCCAGGGCGAGCTGCCCGTTCGCGCGCGCGGACAGGAAGCGCAGCCCGGTGGGGGAGTCCTCCGGTAGGAGCCAGGACTCGGCGATCTGGTCGTGGCCCTTGTACCACTCCGGATACGGCGGCATGGAGAAGACGGCGTCCGCTGCGAGCAGAGCCATGATCGTTTCGACGTGCCCGTTCTCGAAGGCGTCGACCAGGCGACGGACGAACTCGCGCAGCTGATCGTCGCCGAGCCGACGGAGCTCGTGCTGCTGGCTGTGATCCGGAAGGCGCGAGTCGACGGTCTCCCGGGCTCGCTGCAGCGCGCTGTTCACCGAGGCCGGACTCGCAGAGAGCATCTCCGCCACGGTCGCCGCGGGAAAGCCCAAGGCGTCGCGTAGCACGAAGACGACCCGCTGACGTGGCGGAAGATGCTGGAGCGCCGCGACGAAGGCAAGCTCGAGTGTCTCCCGCTGCTCGTAGCGCGCCTCGGGGCCGATGGCGTCGTCCGCGATCTGGATGACATCGTCCGGGTACGGCTCCAGCCAGATCGGTGCCTCCACCCTCTCCGGTTGGCGTGCGCCTTCCGCGGCGGGCGGGCCGTAGTCGATCGGAAGCACCCGCTTCGGCCGCTGTGCGATCTCGTCCAGGCAGACGTTCGTTGCGATCCGGTGGAGCCACGTCCGCACGGAGCTGCGTCCCTCGAAGCGGTTGATCGCCCGCCACGCCCGCAGGAACGCCTCCTGCGAGGCGTCCTCGGCGTCGTGCAATGAGCCGAGCATCCGGTAGCAGAGAGCATGGATCTCGCCCCGGTGGGGGGCGATCAGGCGTTCGAATGCCGGCTCGTCGCCGTTACGGGCGGCGGCAACGAGATCGTGGTCGTACGCGGGTATCTCGGCGGTGGGCATGTCCTGATGATGACTTCTGCGCGCCGCCGAACTCATCGGCGAATTCAACGGCGAGCCGCTACGGCCCGCGCGGTTAGCCTCTAGCCATCAGGGCACTCGTCATCACCGAGCACGGACCGCCCGAGGTCCTGTCGGTTGAGGATCGGCCGGACCCGGAACCGCCCGGCGACGGCGAGGTGCGGGTGCGTGTGAGGGCGGCGGGCATCAACTTCGCCGACCTGATGGCGCGCAGCGGCCTGTACCCCGAGGCGCCGAAGCCGCCGTGCGTGGTGGGCTACGAGTTCGCGGGTGACGTCGAGTCGGTCGGGGAGGGGGTCGACGGTCTCTCCGAGGGCGACCGCGTGCTCGGCGGGTCTCGCTTCGGCAGCTACGCCGAGCTGGTCAATGCCGATGCCCGCCAGGTGATCCCGTTGCCCGAGCAGTGGAGCTACGAGCAGGGGGCGGCCACCCCGGTGACCTACGCCACCGCCTACGCGGGCCTGATCCGCTACGGCGGGCTGGCGGAGGGCGAGCGGGTACTCGTGCAGGCCGCGGCAGGCGGCGTGGGCATCGCCGCCACCCAGATCGCCAAGCTGGCGGGCGCGGCCGAGGTCTACGGCACCGCCTCGGCGTCAAAGCACGAGCAGATCCGCGGCCTCGGCGTCGACCACCCCATCGACTACCGCGACAAGGATTTCGTCGACGAGGTACGCCGCATCGCCGGCGAGAAGCGTCCGCTCGACCTGGTGTTCGACGCGATCGGCGGCAACAGCTTCCGCAAGAGCTTCTCGCTGCTGCGAACCGGCGGCCGCCTGGTCTGCTTCGGCGCCTCGGCGTTCCAGGCCGGCGACAAGCGAAGCATCCCGAGCGCCCTGAAGACACTGGCGCGGACCCCGCGCTTCAACCCGATGAGGCTGATGCGCGACTCCAAGTCCGTGATCGGCCTGAACATGCTGGCCCTGCTCGATGCCAAGGGCACCCTCGAGGAGTACGTCGAGCCGCTCCGCGACTGGATGGAGTCGGGTTCGATCGAACCCGTGGTTGCCGAGGCCTTCCCGATCGAGCGCGGCGCCGAGGCCCACCGCTACATGCACGAGCGCAAGAACGTCGGCAAGGTCGTGCTCACCATCTGACAGGGACTATCCAGCCCGCGATGGCGATGAAGTGGACGAGCACGGCGGCGGTGACCAGCGTATGGAACACCTCATGGAAGCCGAACACCGCCGGCAGCGGATCCGGTCGTCTCGCGGCGTAGACGGCGGCGCCGGCGCTGTAGAGGAGGCCGCCGAGGAGGATGAGAGCGGTCGGTACCCAGCCGGCCCGGTCGAGGACCTGCGGAAACGTCGCGACGGCCACCCAGCCGAGCGCGATGTAGGTGATGGCCACCAGGACGCGCGGCGCGCTGATCCACGCGACGCTGAAGCCGACCCCCGCGAGCGCGCCCGCCCAGGCGGTGATGAGCACGGCGTCCGCGAAGGTCCCGCTGAGGGTCAGGAGCCCCAACGGCGTGTAGCTGGCGGCGATGAATACGAAGATCGTCGAGTGGTCGATCCGCCGGAGCAGAGGGAGCCATCGGGGATCGCCCGGCCAGCGGTGGTAGAGCGCGCTGCCGAGGAACAGCATGCACAGGCCGGTCGCGTAGACGGCGGCGCCGAGCCGCGCACGCGCCCCGTCAGCCCCGGCCACCAGCGCCAGCCCGGCTATGAAGGCGACCCAGAGCGCGTGTGTGTGGATGACGCCGCGCAGCCGCGGGATCAGCTCTGCCTGCTTGGCCACCGCGTCGGACACTCCGCTACGCTAACCCGGACGTGTCGTCCTGGCTCGACCTGCGCCTTCTCCTTCCGCTCCCCCTTCGGGGGGAATAGCGCGTGGCGGCCGCCAGCCGCAGACCCAGGAGGAAGCAGGTTCGAGAAGAAGGAAGGGAAATGAGGGACGACGCCAACCGAGTGAAGATCTTCGACACCACGCTTCGCGACGGCGAGCAGTCTCCGGGCATCTCGCTGAACAAGCAGGAGAAGCTCGAGATCGCCCACCAGCTCGCGCGGCTCGGCGTGGACGTGATCGAGGC
>DATACN010000390.1:0-9050 GCA_036258995.1 Thermoleophilaceae bacterium
GACGGGGCGGGCACCGGCGTCGACTACGCCTACATGCACCTCTCCGAGCCGTCCCCGTTCCGCGCGGGCGACCGTGTCTTCACCGGCCAGCAGATCGGCGCCGTCGGCGAGACCGGCAACGCCCGCGGTTGCCACCTGCACTTCGAGATGTGGGGCGCACCCGGCTGGTACCAGGGCGGGAGGCCCTTCGATCCGCTCCCCTCGCTCCAGGCCTGGGACGCCTGGAGCTAGAACCGGCCGGTCCCCTGAAAGCGGGAGGGGCCGGCGCCTTCATGGCGCCGGCCCCGGATGCGATCAGCACCACCACGGTCGGGCAATGGTGCCTTCGTCAGGAGTGTAGTAAAGAAAATTTTTGTAAGTCAAATAGGTGCGGCCTGAGGCGCCCGGTGGGTAGGACATACTCGTGGCCGTGGCGACCAGGAAGAGAGGCGTTCGCGCTTCGCCGCGGCGCCACAGCGCGGACGAGCGCCGCGAGCTGGTCCTGGAGGCCGCGCGGCGGGAGTTCGCGGCGCTCGGGCTGGGCGGCGCGACCGGCGAGGGCCTCTCCTACCGCGCCGGCATCTCGCACCCCTACCTGCTGCGGCTGTTCGGCTCGAAGCGCGAGCTGTTCCTGGAGGTGCTCAACCGCCTGTTCGACGACCTCGTCGCCGCCGCCCGTGCCGAAACCGGCCTCAGGGAGGCCCTCGGCGAGGAAGGCGCGTCCCTCCTGCTCCAGTGCTTCGCCGCCTGCGGCGTCGACGAGGTTCGTCTCGCGGTCCAGCGGCGCATGGGCGAGCTGCACGAGGCGGTCGAGCGCTCCGGGTCCGAGCCCGAGGAGGTCTTCGCCGGGCTTCTGCTGAACGGCGCCGTCGAGGCAATGCGCCTCGACGCGCTCGCCAGCCGCGAGCCCTGGGCCAGGCAGCTGCTCGACTCAGGCGAGAGCTCCTAGCCGGCTCGGTCGGACGACCGTCAAGCGACCGGCGCACCCAGCCGGGGGCCTGGGCTATCGTGCCAGGTCGGTAGGAAAGCTTTTGTAGCTACCTGCCCGGAGAGCGCCCACGCATGGCGGGAGACAGCGCCGACAACAAGCCGCGCACGCTGGCCCTGGTCGCGGCCGCGCTCGTGACGATCGCGGTCGCCGGAGCGTTGATCTTCGCGGGCGCGCAGACCTACACGGTCACGGCCCGCTTCGTCAACGCGGGCCAGCTGGTGAAGGGCAACCCGGTGCACACCGGCGGAGTGCCGATCGGCTCGGTCGCTGCCATCGAAATCACCCCCGACGGGCAGGCCGAGGTCGAGCTGGAGATCGACGACGCCTACGCGCCGGTGCGGGAGGGCACCCGGGCCCGCATCAAGCAGCTGTCGCTGTCCGGCATCGCCAACCGCTACGTCGAGCTGGTCCTGCCGCCCGCCGGCGGCGCGGAGATCGAGGACGGGGGCGTGATCGGCACCGACCGCACGACCACCGCGGTCGATCTCGATGAGCTCTTCAACACCCTCGATCCCAAGACGCGCAGGGCGCTCCAGGGGTTCTTCAAGGGCTCGGCCAACCAGTTCCGGGGCAGGGGCCGGCAGGCGCGCGCAGGCTTCCGCTACCTGAACCCCGCGCTGGCCACCTCGAGCCGGCTGTTCGGCGAGCTGACCCGGGACCAGCCGGTGCTCGAGCGCTTCCTCGTCGACTCCTCGCGCCTGGTGACGGCGCTGGCCGAGCGCCGGGACGACCTGGCGGCCCTGATCGGCAACCTCAACGACACGACGCGGGCGCTGGGGAGCGAGAAGGCCGCGCTCGCAGAGTCGATCCGGCGCCTGCCGCCGTTCATGCGCAGGGCCAATACGACGTTCGTGAACCTGCGCGCCACGCTCGACGACCTCGATCCGCTGGTCGATGCGTCGATGCCTGCCGCCCAGGCGCTCGGGCCGTTCCTCGACCAGGCGCGCGCGTTCGCCAATGGCGCGCGGCCGACCGTCCGCGACCTGTCGCGCACCGTTCGCCGGCCGGGGCGGCGCAACGACCTGGTGGAGCTGATGCACAGCTTCCCGCCCCTCGCCGACATCGCGCTGACCCGCAAGGAGCGCTACCTCGGTCCGGGCGGCCGGCGCGTCAGCGTCGGCGAGGTCGACGGGGCCTTCCCGGAGACGGTCGAGGCGCTCGAGAACGGCACGCCCGAGATCGGCCTCGGGCGCGCCTACACGATGGACCTCCTCGGCTGGTTCGACGACTTCTCGACGACCGGCCCCGGCTTCGACGCCCTGGGCGCCGTGGCCCGCTTCCACGCCTCGTTCGCCGAGAACCTCCCCGCCCCCACCCCGGGCCCGGTCCGCCAGGGCCAGTACCGCCGCTGCCCGGGCTCGGCCGAGGCTCCGGCCCCCGACGGGTCCAACGTGTTCAGCGCCGAGGAGATGGACGAGCTTCAGTGCGAGGAGTCCGCCCGTGCCACGGGGGACGTCGAATGAGGCGGCTGCTGGCGGTCCTGGCCGGCGCGGGCCTCGTCGTGGCCGCCGCCGCGCTCATGGGCGCGGGCGGAGGGTCGGGCGAGACTCGCCACTACAAGGTCGTCTTCGACAACGCCTTCGGCCTCGTCGAGGGCGGCGACTTCCGCGTCGGCGGCGTCAAGGCCGGTCAGACCACCGCCTTCGAGGCGACGGCCGACAAGCCTCCCAAGGCGAGGGTCACGGTGAAGCTCACGGAGCCCGGCTTCGGCGACTTCCGCCGCGACGCCAGCTGCGCGATCAAGCCGCAGTCGCTGATCGGCGAGTACTACGTGGAGTGCCAGCCGGGCGACTCGCCGGAGCGGCTGCCGAATGGCGGCACGGTGCCGGTCGAGCAGACCGAGTCCACGATCCCGGCGGACCTGGTGAACAACATCATGCGCCGGCCCTACCGCGAGCGGCTGCGGCTGATCGTGACGGAGCTCGGCACGGGGCTGGCCGGGCGGCCGGACGATCTGCGCGACGTCCTGCGCCGCGCCCATCCCGGGCTGCGCGAGACCGACCGCGTGCTTCGCATCCTCGCCGGCCAGAACGACGTGATCGAGCGCTTCCTCGTGGACGCCGACCAGGTGGTGCGAGAACTCGAGCGCAACAAGCGCGACGTGGCGCGCTGGATCGACGAGACGGGCCAGACGGCGGCCATCTCCGCCAGCCGGCGCGAGCAGCTGCGCGAAACCTTCGAGCGGCTGCCCGGCTTCCTGCGCGAGCTGACTCCGACGATGGCGCGGCTCGAGGACCTGGCCGACGAGCAGGTCCCGTTGCTGTCGGATCTCCGGGCCGGCGCACCCCACCTCGACGCCTTCCTTACCCGGCTCGGGCCGTTCTCGGAGGCCTCGCGTCCGGCGCTGCGCTCGCTCGGCGAGGCGTCGGTCGTGGGCAGCCGCGCCTTCCGCGAGGGCGCCCAGGAAGTCCGGGCGCTGCGGCGGCTCGGCCCCAAGGCACCGCCGTTCTCCAAGCCGCTGCGCCAGTTCCTCGAGACGATGGACGACCGCCGGCGGGCCACCGACGAGGACGGGCGCGCGAAGGTGAACGGTCCCCCGGCGAGCGACCCGAGCCACGGCGGCGGCCGCGGGGTCTTCACCGGCTTCGAGGCCTTCTGGAACTACTTCTTCTGGCAGGGCCTCTCCATCAACGGCTACGACGACGTCGGCCACCTGCTCCGCGCCTCGCTCACGGAGAGCGACTGCTCGGAGTGGCAGTCGGCCTACGGGGACGAGCCGAACGACCCCGAGATCTTCGCCGAGTGCAGCGACCAGTGGCTGGGGCCCGACCAGCCCGGCATCACCACGGCCGACCCCACCGCCGGCACCGCCGCCGCGGCGAACCTGCGTCGGCTGGACGGCCAGCCCGCCCGCAGGCGGGGCGAGCGCCGCGGGCCCGGCCACCCCGAGGCCGGCCCGCTCCCCGGCCAGCCGGACATCTCGCGCCCGCGGGTCGTCCTGCCGCCCGGCCTCCGTGAGCTGCTCGAAGACGTGCAGCGCCCCGCTCCGGGCGGAGGCGCGGCCCCCGACACCGGGCCGGCGCCGAACCAGCTCCTCGACTTCCTGCTCGCGCCATGAGCAAGCGCCCTGGCACCGGGTCACTGATCGCGAGCCCCGTGCTGGTGGGCGCCGTGACCGTGCTCGTGACGGTGATCGCGGTCTTCATCTCCTACAACGCGAACTCCGGGCTTCCGTTCGTGCCCACCTACGACGTGCGGGCCACGCTGCCATCCGGCAACAAGCTGGTCAAGGGCAACGAGGTGCGGGTTGGCGGCTTCCGCGTCGGGGTGGTCGACGAGATCAAGCCGCGCACGATCGACGGCAAGGCGCGGGCGGTGATCGAGATGAAGCTCGACAAGGTCGTCGAGCCGCTGCGCAGCGACTCGCTCGTGGCAGTCCGGCCCCGCTCCGCGCTCGGATTGAAGTACGTGCAGCTCATGCCCGGCCGGAAGGGCCACGCGCTGGCCCCCGGCGAGACCCTTCCGCTCGCCCGGGCCAGCGAGGGGCCCGAGCTCGAGGACGTCTTCTCGACCTTCGGGCCCGAGACGCGCCGCCACTCCCAGCTGGCGACCGAGGGCTTCGGCGACGCCTTCGCCGGACGCGGCGCCGCCCTCAACGGCGCGATCCGCGAGCTGCGGCCGTTCTTCCGGAGCCTGACGCCGGTCATGCGCAACCTGGCCGACCGCGACACGGAGCTCGACCAGCTCTTCCTCCAGCTCGGGCGCTCGGCGGCACAGGCCGCGCCGGTCGCCGGCGTGCAGGCGCGGCTGTTCACCCACATGGCCGACACCTTCGCCGCGATCGGCCGCGATCCCGCCGCACTCCAGGCCACCATCGAGCGCCAGCCCTCCACGCTCGCGGTGGCCACGCGGTCGCTTCGCTTCCAGCGGCCCTTCCTGGCCGACTTCGCGGACCTCTCGCGGCGCCTGCGCCCGGCCGCCCGCGAGCTGCCGCGGTCGCTGCCGGAGCTGAACTCGGCGCTGAGCGCCGGGACGCCTGTGCTCAGACGCTCGGTCGAGCTCAACGAGCAGCTCGCGACCGCCTCGCGGCAGCTCGAGGAGCTGTTCGAGAACCCTCGCACGCTGCTGGCGCTGCGCGACCTCGACACGCTGCTCACGGTCGGCCGCCCGGGGCTCGAGTACATCGCCCCCTACCAGACCGTCTGCAACTACGGCGTCTACTGGTTTCACGGGCTCGGCGAGCACCAGGCGCAGATCTCCCCCGACAAGGCCGGAACCGTCCAGAACCAGGGGCTCAAGCTCGTCAACACCCAGCAAGAGAACGGGCTAGCGAACATCGAGGCGGCGCGGCCGGCCGACGTCCGCCCCGATCAGGATCCGCGGGGCGCGCGCGACGCCGAGGGCAATCCGCTCCAGCGCACCTACGCCCCCGGGATCCACCCCGCGATCGACGCTCAGGGCAACGCCGACTGCCAGCTCGGCCAGACGGGCTACGTGCGCGGGCCGCTCAAGGAGGGCTTCAGGTACCCACCGGGCGTCCTGAGCGACGGCACTCCCACCGGCGGGAACTGGCCGGTGACCGACGACGACCTGCCGGGGCTCCGCGGCGGCACCTACGTCACTCGCAGGCTCGGAATCCGCAACCTGAGGGACGTGCCGTAGATGTCCGAGCTCAGAGCAGGCGTCATCGCCGCCGTGGTAGTCGCCGTCCTCAGCTGGTTCGGCTTCACCAAGGCCAACCCGTTCTCCGATCCGTTCGAGCTCCGGGCCGCGTTCCGGACCGCCAACGGCCTCAAGCCGAACTCCCCGGTGCGCATCGCCGGCGTCGAGGTGGGCGAGGTCAAGCAGGTCGAGCCCGTCGCGGGCCGCGGCGCGCGCGTGACCATGGCACTGCAGGACCGTGCCCTGCCGATCCACCGCGACGCGAAGCTCAAGGTTCGCCCGCGCATCTTCCTCGAGGGCAACTTCTACGTCGACGTGCAGCCGGGCTCTCCCTCCGCGCCGGCGGTCGAGAACGGCGACCTGATCCCGGCCACCCAGACAGCCGCCCCCGTGCAGCTCGGCGACGTGCTCGCGGAGCTCCAGCGCGACGCGCGGGAGGACCTCCAGGTCTTCCTGGCGGAGTACGCGAAGGGCCTGGAGGGGGAGGGCGCCCGCGGCTTCAACCAGGCGATCCGCTACTGGGAAGGCGCGTACCGGAGCTCGGCCCTGGCCAACGACGCCATGCTCGGCGAGCGGCCTACGCGCGACCTCCGGCGCGTGCTTCGCGGCCAGCGGCGCACCTTCGCGGCACTGGCCCGAGACGAGCGGGCGCTAAAGGACCTGGTCACGAAGTTCAACGTCACGGCGGGCGCCCTGGCGCGGGAGGACGAGGCGCTGCGGGCATCGGTTCCCGCACTGCGGGACACGCTGCGGGCCGCGCAGCCGGCGCTCGGGTCGCTGAACGGCGCCCTCCCCTCCGTGCGGGCGTTCGCGGTCGACGCGCTGCCCGGCGTCCGCTCCTCGGACGAGACGCTGCGCGCCTCACTGCCGTTCATCCGCCAGGCCCGCCTGCTCGTCCGGCCCGCCGAGCTGCGCGGCCTGGCAGCCGAGCTGCGTCGGCACATTCCCGACCTGGTGACGCTCAACGCCACGAGCGTTCCCCTGCTGGGCCAGAGCCGCGCGCTTTCGGCCTGCACCAACGAGGTGCTGGTGCCGTTCGTGCGGACGCCGGTGCCGGATGTGGCCGGCGAGCCCGACAACTCCGGCCAGGCGGTGCGGTTCCAGATCCAGCGCACCTTCCCGGGCCTCTCCGGCGAGAGCCGCATGTTCGACGGCAACTACCAGTTCTTCCGCGGCTCGGGCATGCCGAACCCGACGCGGGTGCAGCCGGCGCCGCCGGCGAGCGGCAACCAGCCGCCTCCGCGCCGGCCCGACGTGCCCTGCGAGACCCAGGAGCCGCCCGACCTGCACGCTCCCGACGCGGCGGTGGCGCAGCTGGGCGGCCCGCCGCAGACCCAGACGAGCTTCGACACCGACGCGCTGGTGCGGGCGGCCGAGCTGATGCGCACGCTGTCGCGGGAGCGAAGGAGCGGGCGGTGATCGGGGAGCTCCGCAAGCACCTGACTTCCGTTCTCGCGCTGATCGGGATGGTCCTGCTGGCCGCCGGGATCGCGGGTTACATCCTGAACGCCCAGCGCTTCCGCTTCCCGCTGATCGAGGATCCGCCGTTCCGTCTCAAGGCCGAGCTCCCGGACGCGCAGGCCGTGATCCCCGGACAGGGACAGACGGTGCGAACCGCCGGCGTGCGGATCGGCGACATCGGCAAGGTCGAGCTCGAGGACGGCGTGGCCGTGGTCACCCTCGAGCTGCTCCCGCGCTACGAGGGCTACGTCCGCCGTGACGCCACCGCGCTGCTGCGTACCAAGACCGGCCTGAAGGACATGTTCATCGAGGTCGATCCAGGCAGCGGGCCGGCGCTGCGGGAGGGCGACCGCCTCCAGGTGGAGGCGACCCTGCCCGACGTCGACCCCGACGAGGCGCTCTCGAGCCTCGACGCCGACACGCGCGACTACTTGAAGCTGCTGATCACCGGCGCGGGCAAGGGGCTGCGTGGCCGCGGCACGGACCTGCGCGAGACCTTCGCCCGGCTCGGCCCGCTGCACCGCGACCTCGCGCGGCTGAACACCGCGGTGGCCCGGCGACGCCACAACCTGCGCCGCCTGGTCAACCGCTACGGCTCGCTGATGACCGAGCTCGGCGCGAAGGACCGGGAGACGGTGCGGCTGGTCCGCGCCTCCGAGGACGCGCTCGACGCCTTCGCCTCGGAGGACCGCAACATCTCGGAGTTCGTGGCCAGGCTGCCGGCGGCGCTGCGCCAGACCGGGTCGACCCTGAGGAAGGTCGACGTCCTGGGCGGCGAGCTCGGGCCGGCCATGCAGGCGCTTCGTCCGCCCTTCCGCCGGCTCGACGAGACCAACGCCCAGGTTCTCCCCTTCGCGCGCGAGGCGGCGCCGATCCTACGCCGGGAGGTGCGGCCGTTCACGCGCGTCGCCCGCCCGTTCGTCCGCGACCTCGGCCGCGGCGCCGCCGGCCTGGCCACCGCCGGCCCGCAGCTGACCACCGCCTTCGGCAAGCTCAACCGGCTCTTCAACCTCGGCGCCTTCAACAGCGGCGGCGCCGAGGGACTGAGCGGTGACCTCGCCCGCGACCGCCGGCGCGACGAGGGCTATCTGTACTGGCTGGCCTGGACCGCGCAGAACACCGTCTCGCTCTTCCACACGAGCGACGCGATGGGCCCCCTTCGCCGCTTCTACCTCGGCGGCCTGAACTGCACGACCCTCGAGGACCAGGGCCTGCCCGCGCCGGTCGCGGACACCCTCGGGGAGGCCGGGGTCTGCGTCCCGAGCGGAGGCGGCCCGTGATCAAGCAGGCCCCCAGCCTCGGCCGGATCATCGCGATGGTGGCCTTCTCGCTGTCCTGCTTCGGGATCCTGATGTTCCTGTGGCTGTCGTTCGGCGGCCCGATCCCGCTGAAGCCGGAGGGCTACCGCGTGCGGGTCGCCTTCCCCGAGGCCACGACGCTCGCGGTCGAGGCGGACGTGCGCCTGGCGGGAGTCAACGTCGGCAAGGTCAAGAGGAAGGAGCTCGAGCGCGGCGCGGCCCGGACGCTCGTAGAGCTCGAGCTCAAGGAGCCCTACGGCCCGATCCCGCGCGACACGCGCGCGATCCTGCGCCAGAAGACGTTGCTCGGCGAGACCTACGTGGAGCTCTCGCCGGGCCGCGGCCGGGGCCCGATGCTCGAGGACGGAGGGCGCCTGCCCGACGCGCAGATCGAGCCGACCGTGGAGCTCGACGAGATCTTCTCGGCGTTCGACCCGCCGACCCGTCAGGCATTCAGGGACTGGGTCGCCGAGCTGAGCAAGGCGGCGGCGGGTCGCGGGGCCGAGGACCTGAACGACTCCTTCGGGAACCTCCAGGGGTTCGCGGCCGATGGCGCGGAGCTGCTAGGCCTGCTCGACGAGCAGGAGCTGGCCGTGCGCCGCTTCGTGCGCAACACGGGGCGCGTGTTCGGCGCTATCAACGAGCGCGACGGTGCCCTGCGCGAGCTGATCGTCCACTCGAACGACACCTTCGAGGCGCTCGCCTCGCGGGATGACGCC
>DATACN010000391.1:0-11175 GCA_036258995.1 Thermoleophilaceae bacterium
ATCCAGAAGCAGCTGATCGACAAGCTGGCGCTGAAGCTGCTGGAGGGTGAGTTCCAGCCGGACGACCGGGTGCTGGTGGATGCCGCCGACGGCGAGCTCAGCTTCGCGAAGTCCGGGGCCGTCGCCGAAGCGGCGGCCTGATCCCGCCCGCCACGGGCGGTGGCGAGATCGCGGGTTCCGACATAGGGTCTCGTCGGCCCGCAGGCGACCGGCGGCCTAGGATTGCGGCGTGGAGCCGCGCGACCTGGCCATCGCCCAAGCCCGCGGCCGGATCGCGGTTGGCCTGGCTTTCCTGGTGTCCCCCTCGCTGGCTGGGCGCCTCTGGGTGGGCGGTGAGGCCCGGCGAGCCGGCGCCAGGGTGCTCGGCCGCGCCTTCGGTGTCCGTGACCTGGCGCTGGGGCTGGGGGTGATGATCGCGCTCGACCGCGGCGCGCCGGTACGCGGCTGGCTCGAGGCCTCCGCGCTGTCGGACGCCGGGGACTTCACCGCGGGCCTGCTCGACGCCGGTGCGTTGCCTCCGCTGCTTCGTCCGGGCGTGCTGGCGCTGGGCGCCGGCTCGTCGGCGCTCGCCGCCTGGCTCGCCCGGGAGCTCGACTCGGAGGGCCGGCCGCTGCCGGGCACCACGCCCGAGGCCGCCGCGACCGGGCACCCCGGGAGCTAGTGGGGCGGCGTCAGCGCAGGCGGGCGCGGGAGGCGGCGGGCCCGCCTCCGGCCACGAGCGAGCCGCCGGCGACGAGCGAGTACGTGGATGCCGACGGCAACACGCTCACGCTTCGCGACGCGCTGACCGCAGGCACCCTGCGCGAGCTCGAGCGACTCGAGGCCAAGCCCGCCGCGACCGCCGAGGACCGCTGGCAGCGCCGGGTCGAGTTCCTCTTCGAGCGCCTGGCGGTCCGCTGGGAGATCGCCGGCCTCCCAATCGAGTCGCAGAAGGAGCTGCTCGGTCGCTATCGGATGGCGAGCGCGGAGGAGCGGCGCTGGGTGCGCGGCACCCTCGCCGAGCACCTGCGCGAGCGCTATCCGGAAATCGAGGTCTGAAGAGCGCCCGCGCCGAAGACGGGGAAGACCGATACCCGGAATCGCACCCTCACCCGGGTGTCGGGCGAGTAGCGCCGGCGGGTGTCGAACTGGACGACGTAAGTCCCCGGTCTCGTGTTGCCGCGGAAGATGCGCCGGCGGGTGCGCAGCCGGCGGCAGGGGCCGCGCAGCCGGCCTACTCGCACGTGGCTGCGCCGCCGGCCGCGGACCACGTGGGCGTAGAGGATGCGGCCGGTGGTGAACCCGCGCGCGACGATCCGCAGCCGGCGCCCCGGAGGACCGTTCCGGGGGGCGATGTTCACGTCGAGGGGAGAGACCGTCAGCGAGGTCGACGCGCTGTTGGCCGGATTGGACTGGTCTGTGGCGGTGTAGGTCTTGACCCGCTGGTTGGGCGATGCCACCTGGAGCCGCCCGCCGAAGTTGCCGCTGCCGTCCGCCGTGGTGCTGCCGATCGAGCTGCCCTCGGAGCTGATGTCCACGGTCCCGCCCGGGGTGAAGCCCGTTCCCGACATGCGGATGGTCTCGCCGGAGCGGTAGCAGGGCTTCTGCGGGCTCACCGCTACGGTCGCCGCCTGAGCGCCGGGCGCCAGCGCCAGGACTCCTACGACGGCCGCCATCCCGGCTGCGAGTCGCACCTCCACCGTCGGCCCACGATAGCGACGGGCCCGACGCGCGCCTATGCGCGGCGTGCCGAGCCGGTGACCATGGGCTTGACGAGCGGGACGGCTCCGGGCACCTCCCCGCGCTCGGCGCGCTCGAGCTCGAGCGGCGACTCGCCGATCGCGGCGAGGGTGTCGCGGTTGCAGTGGCAACCGTTCCCGAACAGGTACCAGGGGCCGTGCAGGCGGTCCTGCCAGCGGGCGAGGCCCGGGTCCGGCGAGCGCACGTGCTCGAGGAAGAGCAACCTGCCCCCCGGCCTGAGCACCCGGTCGATCTCCCGGAGCGCGGCGGGGACGTCCGGGACGGTGCACAGCACGTAGGTGACCGCCACGGTGTCGAAGCTCCCGTCGGGAAACGGCAGATCCTCCGCGGGGGCCTCGACCACCTCCGCCCGGCGGCCGCCCGCGGCGACCTTCCTCCGCAGGCGGGCGGCCATGTGCGGGTCGGGCTCGCTCAGCACCAGCTCGTCGACCTCGGGCCAGCGGTCGAGGTTCAGGCCCGTGCCGGAGCCGATCTCCAGGCAGCGCCCGCGGGCCTCCGACAGGAACCGCGCTCGCTGCTCGCGGACGCCGAGCGCCTCGGACCGTTGCTGGAAGCGGTCGTAGCCGAGGGCGAACATGCGACCCCAGGTCGCGTCGTAGAGACGACGCAGCACGGAGCGAAGTTACATTACGGCTTGATCTGCACCGGAAAGGACGGCGATGCCCACTTTCGTGATGTTGAGCACCCTTACGCCCGAAGGGGTCCAGACGCTCAAGAACAACCCGCAGCGCATCCGGGAGGTCAACAAGGAGATCGAGCAGCTGGGCGCGACCGTCAAGGCCCAGTGGGCCGTGCTCGGCCGCTTCGACTTCGTGAACATCGTCGAGGCGCCCGACGAGAAGACCATGGCCAGGCTGTCGCTCGAGCTCGGCTCGCGCGGGACGGCGCGCTACGAGTCGCTCGTTGCGATTCCGGTGGACGACTTCATCTCGGCGCTCTAGGTGGTCCACTGAGGTGAGAGTCCTCGTAGTCGGCGGAGGGGGGCGCGAGCACGCGCTCGTACGCGCACTGCTGCGCAGCCCCCGCGACCCGGAGGTGCTCTGCGCGCCGGGCAACGCCGGCATCGCCCGCGACCAGGTCGAGTGCCTGGACGCCGGGGCAGGCGACGTCGAGGCGATCGTGCGCGCGGCGCGCGACCGCTCGGCCGACCTCGTGGTGGTCGGGCCGGAGGCCCCGCTCGTGGCGGGGGTGGCCGACGCCCTCGCGGAAGCCGGGGTGGCCGCCTTCGGGCCGGGCGCCGAGGCGGCCCGGATCGAGGGATCGAAGGCCTACGCCAAGGAGCTGATGAAGGCGGTCGGCGTCCCGACCGCCTCGCACGTGCTGTTTCGATCGCGCCAGGAGGCGGCCGAGCACCTGGCCTGCGCTCCCTACCCGGCCGTGCTCAAGGCCGACGTGCTGGCCGCCGGCAAGGGCGTGATCATCGCCCGCAACGAGGTCGAGGCCCGCGCGGCGCTCGACGTGTTCTACGGGGAGCGGCGCTTCGGCGAGACGGAGGTCGTGCTGGAGGAGTTCCTGGAGGGCGAGGAGCTGTCGCTGCTCGCGGCCTGCGACGGCGAGCGGGCGCTGCCGCTTGCGCCGGCGCAGGACTACAAGCGGATCGGCGACGGCGACGTCGGGCCCAACACGGGGGGAATGGGCAGCTACTCGCCCGTACCGGGCGTGGAACCGGAGCAGGCCGAGGCGCTGGCGCGCAGCATCCACCAGCCCGTCGTGGACGAGCTGCGCCGGCGCGGCACCCCCTTCCACGGCATCCTCTACGCGGGCCTGATGATGACCGCCGACGGGCCGCGGGTGCTCGAGTTCAACTGCCGCTTCGGCGACCCCGAGACGCAGGCGGTGCTCCCGCGGCTTCGCTCCGACGTGCTCGACCTGCTCGAGGGAGCGACCCGGCCCGGCGGGCTCGCGGGGGTGGAGCCCGAGTGGTCGCAGGACTGGGCGGTGACGCTGGTCCTGGCGTCGCGCGGCTATCCGGAGTCGTCGTCCAAGGGCGATGTCATAGACGGCCTGGATTCCGTCGACCCGCTCGACGCGGAGGTGCTCCACGCGGGGACCGCGGAGCAGGACGGCAACGTGGTGACCGCCGGAGGCCGCGTGCTGAGCGTGACCGGCGTCGGACCGGGACCGGCGGAGGCGCGCGAGCGCGCCTACGAGGCGGCCGAGAAGATCACCTTCGACGGCCGCCAGATGCGTACGGACATCGCCGCGCGGGCGGTGGAAAGGGTGGCGGCGGCGAGATGACCGACGAGATCACTCCGGTGGCGCAGACCGAGGTCGAGGAGGAGTTCGCCGACCTGGACGTCGACGCCCCGCTGGTGGGCATCGTGATGGGCTCGAAGAGCGACATGCCGGTGATGGAGAAGGCCGGCCAGGAGCTCGAGGAGCGGGGCATCCGCTCCGAGACCCGCGTGATGAGCGCCCACCGCGAGCCCGACACGGTGGCAGAATACGCGAAGAACGCCAAGATGCGCGGGATCCGAGTGATCATCGCCGGCGCCGGCCTGGCGGCCGCGCTGCCGGGCGTCGTGGCCGCGCACACGGACCTCCCGGTCATCGGGGTGCCGCTGACCTCGAAGACCTCGGTGGCAGGCGGGCTCGACGCGCTGCTGTCCATCTCCCAGATGCCGCCCGGCGTGCCCGTGGCGTGCGTCGGCGTGGACAACGCCCGGAACGCCGCTGTGCTGGCGGCGCAGATACTCAACGCGTGATCGAGCGCTATACCCGGCCCGAGATGGGCGCGGTCTGGTCCGAGCAGCGCAAGCTCGACACCTGGCTGGCGGTCGAGCTCGCCGTGGTCGAGGCGCTCGCCGAGCAGGGCGTGGTGCCGGCCGAGGACGCCGCCGCGATCCGCGACCGCGCCTCGTTCACGGTCGAGGCCGTCAAGGAGCGCGAGAAGGTCACCGACCACGACGTCGCCGCGTTCGTCGACGTGGTGGCCGAGTCGATCGGGGAAGCGGGGCGCTGGGTCCATCACGGCCTGACCTCCTCCGACGTGCTCGATACCGCGCTCGCCCTGCAGCTCACCCAGGCCGGCCTGCTGCTGGCGGGCGGGGCGCAGAGCTTTCGGGACTCCCTAGTGCGCCGCGCGCGCGAGCACCGCGACACGCTCTGCGTCGGGCGCACCCACGGCGTGCACGCCGAGCCCACCACCTTCGGCGTCAAGCTGGCCGGCTTCGCCTTCGAGGCGAACCGCAACCTGCGCCGGCTGGAGAGGGCGGTCGAGAACGTGTCGGTTGGAGCTCTGTCGGGCGCCGTCGGGACCTACTCGGCCAACGGGCCGGAGCTCGAGGCCGGTGTGCTCAAGCGGCTGGGTCTCTCGCGCGAGGACGTCTCGACCCAGGTGGTCCCGCGCGACCGCCACGCCGAGCTGCTGTCCGCCATCGCTCTGGCCGGTGCAGGCCTGGAGCGCTTCGCCACCGAGGTCAGGCACCTGCAGCGCACCGAGGTGCGCGAGCTGGAAGAGCCCTTCAAGGAAGGCCAGAAGGGCTCGTCGGCGATGCCGCACAAGCGAAACCCGATCCTCAGCGAGCGGATCTGCGGGATCGCCCGGCTGCTACGCGGCTACGCGCAGGCCGGGCTCGAGAACGTGGCGCTGTGGCACGAGCGCGACATCTCGCACTCCTCGGCCGAGCGGGTGGCGCTGCCGGACGCCACGATCCTCCTCGACTACGCCCAGCACCTGGCGGTGCGGCTGGCGGACGGGATGGTCGTCCACGCCGACCGCATGCGGGCGAACCTCGACCTGACGAGCGGCGCGCTGTATTCGCAGCGGGCGTTGCTGGCTCTGGTTGAGGCCGGGCGCTCGCGGGACGAGGCCTACCGGATCGTCCAGGAGAACGCCCAGCGCGCCTGGGACGAGGGCACTCCGTTCCGCGACCTGCTCGCGGCGGCGGCGCCCGAACTCGACCTGGACGCGGTCTTCGACCCCCAGGCATTCGTCCGCCACGCGGGCGAGATCGTGGACCGCCTCGACCGGCCCGGCGGGTAATCTCGGGGAGTGAGCGAAGCCGCTTCCGCCCTCCTCTCGCAGGGGAAGGTTCGCGACATCTACGAGGCCGGCGAGGACCGCCTGCTGATGGTCACCTCCGATCGGATCTCGACCTACGACGTCGTCCATCCGACCCCGATCCCGGACAAGGGCCGGGTCCTGACCGGGCTGTCGGCCTTCTGGTTCGAGCAGACCGAGGCGATCTGCCCCAACCACGTGATCTCGTTCACCGAGGTGCCGGACGAGGCCCGCGGCCGGGCCATGCTGGTCGAGCGGCTCGAGATGGTGCCGGTCGAGTGCGTGGTGCGGGGCTACATCACCGGCTCGGGCTGGAAGGACTACCAGGCCACCGGCGAAGTCTGCGGCATAGCGCTGCCCGGGGGCCTGCAGGATTCCGAGCAGCTTCCCGAGCCGATATTCACCCCCGCCACCAAGGCCGAGGTCGGCGACCACGACGAGAACGTGGACTTCGACCGGGCGGCCGAGATCGTCGGAGACCGCGCGCTGCTCGAGGAGCTGCGGCGGCTGTCGATCGAGCTCTACCGCTTCGGCGCCGAGCATGCCCGCGAGCGGGGCATCATCCTGGCCGACACCAAGTTCGAGTTCGGCCGCCGGGCGGATGGCACGATCGTGCTCGGTGACGAGGTCATGACGCCCGATTCGTCGCGCTTCTGGCCGGCCGACGGCTACGAGCCGGGCCGTTCCCAGCCCTCCTTCGACAAGCAATACGTGCGCGACTGGGCTTCGGGCTCGGGCTGGGACAAGGCCCCGCCCGCCCCCGAGCTTCCCGACGAGGTCGTCAAGGGAACCCGGCAGCGCTACGTCGAGGCCTACGAGCGCATCGCCGGTGAGCCCTTCGAGCGCTGGCTGGAGCGGAGCCGCGCGCGTTGAAGGCGCGCGTGCTGATCAGGCCCAAGGAGGGGATCCTCGACCCGCAGGGACAGGCCGTGGAGCGTGCGCTGCCGGCGCTCGGGTTCGAGGGAGTCTCCAGCGTGCGCGTGGGCCGGATGGTGGAGCTCGAGGTCGAGGATCCGAGCCAGGTTCACTCGATGTGCGAGCGGCTGCTGGCCAACCCGCTGATCGAGGACTACGAGGTTCTGGTGGTAGACAACGGGAGCGGGCCGTCTTGAGGTTCGGAGTCATCCGCTTCCCCGGCTCCTGCGACGAGATCGACGCGCTCGAGGCGTGCCGCCGCTTCGGCGACGCCGAGTTGCTGTGGCACGGGGACAGCGAGCTGCACGGCGTGGACGCCGTGGTGGTCCCGGGCGGGTTCTCGTATGGCGACTACCTGCGCGTGGGCGCGATCGCCCGCTTCTCTCCGGTGATGGAGGCGGTGAATGAGTTTGCGCTCGCCGGCGGGCCGGTGCTCGGCATCTGCAACGGCTTCCAGGTGCTGTGCGAGGCCGGGCTGCTGCCGGGCGCGCTGCTTCCTAACGCCGGCCTGCGCTTCGTCTGCCGCCAGGTCGAGCTCGAGGTCGTGAACGCGGAGACTCCCTTCACGCGCGCGTGTGACGGGGACGACCGGCTGTCTATCCCCGTCAAGCACACCACCGGCTGCTACTACGCGCCCGAGGAGGCGCTCGACGAGCTGGAGGCGAACGGCCAGGTGGTGCTGCGCTACGCCGAGGGCCACAACCCCAACGGCTCGCTGCGGGAGATCGCCGGCGTCTGCAACCGGCAGAAGAACGTGATGGGCCTGATGCCGCACCCCGAGCACGCGGTCGACCCGCTCACCGGCTCGGCGGACGGCGGCCGCTTGTTCGAGTCGCTCGCGGCGCACGTGCGCGAGCTCGCGCCGGCCGCGGCGTGACCACAGCCGCTCCGCATCGCGAGCTCGGCCTGACCGACGCCGAGTACGAGCGGATCGTGGAGCTGCTCGAGAGGGAGCCGAACCGGCTCGAGCTGGCGGTCTTCTCGCTGATGTGGTCGGAGCACTGCGGCTACAAGCACTCGAAGAAGCTGCTGCGCACGCTGCCCACAGACGGCCCCTTCGAGCTGATGGGCCCGGGGGAGAACGCCGGCGTGGTGGACGTGGGGGACGACCTGGCGCTGGCGTTCAAGGTCGAGTCCCACAACCACCCCAGTGCGGTGGAGCCCTTCCAGGGAGCTGCAACCGGCGTCGGCGGGATCCTGCGGGACGTGTTCGCGGTCGGCGCGCGGCCGATCGCGGTGCTCGACTCCCTGCGTTTCGGCGAGCTCGAATCGCCGCGCTCGCGCTACCTGTTCGATGGGGCGGTCGGAGGCATCGGCCACTACGGCAACTCGATCGGCGTCCCCACGGTGGGGGGCGAGGTGTACTTCGAGGGGCCTTACGAGCACAACTGCCTGGTCAATGCGATGTGCCTCGGAATCGCCCCGCGCGAGCGGCTCATCCGCAGCGCCGCCGCGGGCGAGGGCAACCGGCTCGTCCTGCTCGGCGCCCGCACGGGCCGCGACGGCATCGGCGGCGCCTCGGTGCTGGCCAGCGCGGAGCTCGACGAGGACGGTGGGGACAAGCGGCCGAGCGTGCAGATCGGTGACCCCTTCGAGGAGAAGAAGCTGCTCGAGTGCTGCCTCGAGCTGCTCGAGCGCGGGTCCTTGCGCTCGCTCCAGGACCTCGGCGCCGCAGGCCTGTCGTCGAGCACTTCGGAGATGGCGTCGAAGGGCGAGGTCGGGATCGACGTGGACGTGGCGCGAGTGCCGCTGCGCGAGGAGGGGATGGAGCCGTTCGAGATCATGATCTCCGAGTCGCAGGAGCGGATGCTGTGCGTGGTCGAGCCCGAGCGGCTGCCGGAGGTGATGGACGTGTGCGAGCGCTGGGAGGTGCGCGCCACGGACATCGGCGAGGTCACCGCCGGCCGGTCGCTGCGGGTGTTCGACGGCGAGGACCTCGTCGGCGACATGCCAGTCGAGGCGCTCGTCGACGACTGCCCGCTCTACGACCTGGAGCCCGAAGAGCCGTCTGAGCCCGTCTACCCCGACCCGCCTGCCCGGCTTCAGGCCGGCGCCTCGCACGAGGAGGCCCTGCTCGCCCTGCTGGGCTCGCCCAACGTCGCCTCCAAGCGCTTCGTCCACGAGCAGTACGACTCGATCGTGGGGTCGCGGACGGTGCGTCGGCCGCAGGCGGCCGACGCCGCGGTGCTCACGCTCGGTCCCGACGGCGGCACCGGCGCGATCGCCGTCTCGATCGACGGCAACGGCCGGCGCGTTGGGTGCGACCCTTACACGGGCGCGGCCGAAGCCGTGCTCGAGTGCGCCCGCAACCTGGCCTGCGTCGGCGCCGACCCGCTCGGCCTCACCAACTGCCTGAACTTCGGCAACCCCGAGAAGCCGCACATCGCCTGGCAGCTCGTGCGCTCGGTCGAGGGGATTCGCGAGGCCTGCCTGGCCCTCGGCGTGCCCGTGGTGGGCGGCAACGTGTCGCTCTACAACGAGGGAGTCGAGGGGCCGATCTACCCGACCCCGATCGTCGGGATGGTGGGCGGCCTTCCCGATCCCGCGGTGGCGCCGGGGTGCGGCTTCCTCGAGGAGGGGCACGCGATCGCGCTGGTGGGCCCGTTTGCGCCCTCGCTGCAGGGGTCGGAGCTCGAGAAGCTGCGCGGCAGCCTGTCCTCCGGCCTGCCCCGGGTGGACCTGAGCCTGCACGCCGACGCGCTGATCGCGCTGCGTAGAGCGGTGCGAGAGGGGACAGTGGCCAGCGCGCACGACGTGTCCGAGGGCGGTTTGGCGTGCGCCCTCGCAGAGTGCTGCATAGCCGGCGGGATCGGAGCCAGAGTGGACCTCTCGGCCGTCTCCGAGGACCCCGAGGCCGCCCTGTTCGGCGAGGGCCCCGGCGGTGTCGTGGTGGCGGGGCCGCGCCGGGCCGTCGAGTCGATCGAGGGGGCCGTCGTGCTGGGAGAGGCGGGCGGCGAGGCGCTGGAGCTGGCCACTCCCGCTGGTAGCCTTGGAATCGAGGTCGTTCGCGCGCGGGAAGTATTCGAGCGCGCCATTCCGGACCGCTTGTCATGACCCTCAACGAGGCCATCCCGGATCGCGACGGGCCGCGCGACGAGTGCGGCGTCTTCGGTGTGTACGCGCCGGAGTCCGAGGTAGCCAGGCTCGCGTACTTCGCCCTCTACGCGCTCCAGCATCGGGGCCAGGAGTCGGCCGGCATCGCCACCTGCGAGGGCGGCCACATCATGACCGTGCGAGACCTCGGCCTCGTCTCGCAGGTCTTCGACGAGCAGAAGCTGCGGGCCCTGTCGGGCGATATGGCGGTGGGCCACGTGCGCTACTCGACGACCGGGTCGTCGGCCTGGGAGAACGCCCAGCCCGTATGGCGCTCCGACCGGCGCCAGGTGGCGCTGGGCCACAACGGCAACCTGATCAATGAGGTCGAGCTTCACGCGCAGCTCAGCGAGCAGGGCGTCCAGTTCCGCGGCACGTCCGACTCGGAGATCATCGCGGCGATGCTCTCGACCCACGAGGCCGACAGCATCGAGGAGGCGCTGGCCGACGTCATGCCGCGCCTCGAAGGGGCCTTCTCGACGGTCGTCATGACTAGCGACGCCGTCGTGGCGTTCCGCGACGGCGCAGGCCTCCGGCCGCTCTCGCTGGGCCGGCTCGGCGACCGCTACTGCGTGGCGTCCGAGAGCTGCGCCTTCGACATCATCGGCGCCGAGCTGCTCCGTGAGGTGCAGCCCGGCGAGATGGTCTCGATCAGCTAGCACGGCATCGAGACGCGACAGGTCGTCGAGGGCGAGCGGCGCGCCTCGTGCGTGTTCGAGCACATCTACTTCGCCCGCCCGGACTCGATCCTCGAGGGCAACCGCACCCAGGTCTCCCGGCGCAAGATGGGGGAGATCCTGTGGCGCGAGTCACCGGTCGAGGCCGACGTCGTGATCGCCGTGCCGGACTCCGGCAACCCCGCCGCCGCCGGCTACTCGAAGGCCTCCGGGATCCCGCGCGACGACGGGCTGATCAAGAACCGCTACGTGGCGCGCACCTTCATCCAGCCCGGCCAGGAGCTGCGAAAGCACGGCCTGCGGATGAAGTTCAACCCGCTGCGCGAGGTCGTCGAGGGCAAGCGGCTGGTGGTGGTCGACGACTCGATCGTGCGCGGCAACACCACGCGCCAGATCGTGAGCATGCTGCGCGACGCCGGGGCACTCGAGGTGCACATGCGGATCTCGGCGCCGCCCATCCGGCACCCCTGCCATTACGGCGTGGACATGTCCACCGCCCAGGAGATGGTGGCCCACGATCGCACCGTGGGGGAGATCGCCGAGGAGCTCGACTGCGACTCGCTCGCGTATCTTTCCCTCGACGGCGTCTACGAAGCCATCCGCTCGACTCGCGAGACCCACTGCGACGCCTGCTTCTCGGGCGACTACCCGCTCGACGGCACGGCGTCGGCGCAGCGCAAGGACGCGTTCGAGCTGCCGCTGGTGCGGGCGTAGCGCGCGTTCGGGCGCCGTAGCGCAGGGTCGAAC
>DATACN010000392.1:0-2294 GCA_036258995.1 Thermoleophilaceae bacterium
AGGGCGCCGAGGTCGTCTTCCGCTGCGAGGAGCTCGGCACCGACTACCCCGTCTTCACCACCCGGCCGGACACGCTGTTCGGAGCGACGTTCTTCGTGATGGCGCCCGAGCATCCCGACGTCTTCCGCATGAGCGACTCGCCCGAGGTGCATGAGTACGTGAACCGCGCGCTCAACGAGTCGGCGGAGGAGCGCGGTGCGGAGAACAAGGAGAAGACCGGCATTCCGCTGGGACGGACCGTGACGAATCCGGTCAACGGCGAGGAGATCCCGGTCTTCGTCGCCGACTACGTGCTGATGGAGTACGGGACGGGGGCGATCATGGCGGTGCCCGCGCACGACGAGCGCGACTTCGAGTTCGCCAAGGCATTCGACCTGCCCGTCCGACGGGTCATCGAGGGTGACGAGCTGCCCTACGCCGGCGACGGCCCGATGACGAACAGCGGCCGCTTCGACGGCCTGCACAACCGCAAGGCCTACGAGCAGATCGTCGACTGGCTCGAGGCCGAGGGGAAGGGCAGGCGCGGCATCAGCTACCGCCTGCGCGACTGGCTGCTCTCCCGCCAGCGCTACTGGGGCTGCCCGATCCCGGTCGTGTACTGCGACACCTGCGGGATCGTGGCCGTCCCCGACGACCGGCTGCCGGTGGAGCTGCCCGACATCGAGGACTACGCCCCCAAGGGCCGCTCGCCGCTCGCGGCCACGGAGGATTGGGTGCGCACCACCTGCCCCAGCTGCGGCGGGAAGGCGCGCCGGGAGACCGACACGATGGACACCTTCGTCGACTCCTCCTGGTACTTCCTTCGCTACTGCGACGCGCAGAACGACCGCGCAGCCTGGGACCCCGAGGTGCTGCGCATGTGGATGCCCGTCGACCAGTACATCGGCGGCGTCGAGCACGCGATCCTGCACCTGATGTACGCCAGGTTCTTCGTCAAGGCCCTGGCGGACATGGGCCTCCTCGACGTGCAGGAGCCGTTCGCCCGCCTCTTCACCCAGGGGATGGTCACGCGCGACGGCGCGAAGATGTCGAAGACGAAGGGGAACGTGGTGAGCCCCGCCGAGTTCGTCGAGCGCTACGGGGCGGACACGCTCCGCTGCTACATCCTCTACGTGGGCCATCCCGCCGAAGGCGGCGACTGGTCCGACGAGGGGATCGACGGGCTTTTTCGGTTCCTGGCGCGACTGTGGCGGGCGGGCCACGAGGCGCCGGAGGGCGCCACCCAGCCAGCCGGGGAGCCGAGTGCGCTGGTGCGCAAGGCGCACTGGGCCATCGACAAGGTCACGCGCGACCTGGGCCGGCGCTTCGCCACCCACACCTCGATCGCCGCGGTCATCGAGCTGGTCAACGAGATCTACAAGCAGCGCGAGACCGCCGATCCCAGCCACGTCCGCTTCGCGACCGCCACGGCGGCATCGCTGGTCTTCCCGTTCGCCCCGCACCTCGGCTCGGAGGTCTACGAGCTGATGACGGGGAGGCGTGTGTGGGAGGAGCCCTGGCCGCAGGCCGAACCCACCCTGCTCGAGTCCGAGATGGTGCCGCTCGTGGTGCAGATGAACGGCAAGCTGATCGACCGCATCGAGGTGCAGGCCGACACGGCCGAGGACGAGCTCGAGCGGATCGCCCGCGGGTCGGAGCGGCTGGCCGCCAGGCTTGACGGCCGCGAGATCGTGAAGACTGTGGTCGTGCCCGGGAAGCTCGTCAACTTCGTGGTGAGGTGAACGTCATGGCCGGTCAGCGAACGATCTCGATCGGGCCCCTCGTGGGCCTGGCGGGCGGTGTGCTCCTTTTCGTGAGCCTGTTCCTCGACTGGTGGGAGGGCGGGATCACCGCCTTCACCGCATTCGAGGTGCTCGACCTCGTGCTTGCCCTCCTGTCCGTGGGAGCGGTGGTCGCCCTGGCCGACGCGCTCGGCCTGCGCCTGCCCGGCGGCTCTCCGGCGCGCGCCAGGCTGGCGCTGCCGCTCGGAGCCGTGGCGCTCCTCATCATCCTCACGCAGCTCATCAACGACCCCCCGGCCCTCGTCGGCGGCGACAACGGGCCCGACCTCGGGATGTGGCTGGCGCTGGCGGGCGCCTTGCTGATCGTCGCGGGCGGGCTGCTCGCGGTGGCGCGGATCTCGCTGGCGCTCGACTTCGAGCAGCGTGAGCGGCGCCGGGCCGAGGCCCCGGGGGCGGCCGCTGAGGCTCCCCCGACCGGTTCCGAAGCGCCCACCACGCGGGTCGAGGCGGTGGATCCCGGTCCCCCCGCGCCGGGCGAGGGCCCGGAGCGACGGACCTGAGCGGCGAGGCGCC
>DATACN010000393.1:0-8243 GCA_036258995.1 Thermoleophilaceae bacterium
TGGCCCTACCACGCCATGCTCGGCGGCATCGGCCACGCCCTCGTGTCGGCCGTCGAGGAGGCGGTGTTCTTCCACGGGGTGGCCCGCTACAGCCGGCCGGACTTCCAGGTCAAAGGCGACAACGCGCTCACCGAGCACTACTCGATGCTCGGCCCGGAGGTGACCGAGGGGCCGGACGGCGAGCGCCTGGGCGAGGCCAACACGGCACTCGTGGACGAGCTGCTCAAGTTCGACGCGGTCGTCGTCGCGGGGCAGGCGAAGAGCCACTGTCTCGCGTGGACGATCGACGACCTGCTGGACGACGCGGACGTCCGTGAGCGAAAGCTCGCCGAGCGCACCTACCTGCTGGAGGACTGCACCTCTCCCGTCGTGGTGCCCGATGTCGTGGACTACACCGACGAGGCCGACGCCGCGTTCGAGCGGTACGCGCAGGCCGGCATGCACGTGGTGCGTTCGACGGACCCGGTCGAGAGCTGGCCGGGGCTTGCACAGCGTGCCTCCGCCTGACCTCAGGGACTTCCTGCTCACTCCCGAGGAGGCCGCGGAGATGGACGCTCCGGGCACCAAGGACGCTGCCGTGCTGATCCCCCTCTACCCCGAGGGCGACGACCTGGTGGCCGTCTTCACCGAGCGCCGGTCGGACCTTCGCCGCCACGCCGGCGAGATCTCCTTCCCCGGCGGCCGCCAGGACGAGCCCGACGAGGACCTACGGGCGACGGCCCTCAGGGAAGCCGAGGAGGAGATCGGCCTGCCGCCCTCGGAGGTCGAGCTGGTCGGCGCCCTTCCTCCGACGGGCACCTTCGTCACCAGCTACCGCATCCACCCCTTCGTCGGCCTGATCGAGCCCGGCCACACCTGGACGCGCCAGGAAAGCGAGGTCGAGCGGGTGCTGGAGCTGTCGCTGCCGGACCTGCGGCGCGGTTTCGAGATGCAGCGGCTGCTGAAGAAGGGCGTGCCGATCAAGACGCCGACCTACACGGTCGACGGCCACTTCGTCTGGGGAGCCACGGCCCGGATAGTCCAGGACCTGCTCGAGCGCCTGCCCTAGACGTCCTTCTCGATCGGGACGTTGACCATGTTGCCCCACTCGGTCCAGGAGCCGTCGTAGTTCTTGACGTCGTCGTGGCCCAGCAGCTCGTGAAGCACGAACCAGGTGTGCGCCGAGCGCTCTCCGATCCGGCAATAGGCGATCACCGGGTCGCCGTTGAGCACACCCTTGCCCTTGTAGAGCTCGCGCAGCTCGTCGGCCTCCTTGAAGGTGCCGTCCTCCTGCACGGCCTGGGCCCACGGCACCGATGCCGCACCCGGGATGTGGCCGGAGCGCTGCGCGCCCTCCTGCTCGTAGCCGGCCATGGCGATCAGCTCGCCCGAGTACTCCTGCGGCGAGCGCACGTCGACCAGGCTGGCCTTTCCGCCGAGCGCCTCGCGCACCTCGTCGCGCATCGCGCGGATCGAGGAGTCGCCCTCGCGGGCCTGGAACGTCTGCGGCTCGTACTCGGGCACGTCGGCGGTGGTCGGACGCCCCTCCGAGATCCACTTCTCGCGCGGCCCGTTCATCAGCCTCACGTCGTCGTGCCCGTAGTACTTGAGGTACCAGTAGGTGTAGGCGGCGAACCAGTTGTTGCGGTCGCCGTAGAGCACGATCTGGTGGTCGTTCGAGATTCCGCGGCTGCCGAACAGGTCGCCGAACTCCTGCGGGCCGAGGAAGTCGCGCTTGACCTGGTCCTGGAGATCGCGCTTCCAGTCGAACCCGATAGCTCCCGGGATGTGCGCCTCGGCATAGAGGCCCGGGTTCTCGTCGACCTCGACGATGCGGATCGACTCCTCGTTCAAATGGTCCTCGACCCACTGCGTGTCGACGAGGACGTCCTTGGCGTAACCGGCCACCTGACCTCCTGTGCTCGCTTCGCTTCCGCTTTCGGAGGTAGTCTGACGAAATGGAGCGTGCCCCTCTACGTCCGGTCCCGCGGCGGCCGTCCGGCCCGGTCGATCCCAGGCACGCCGTCGAGGCGGTCGAGCGCAAGCTGCCGGCTCTCGACGAGCGGGCCGCGGCAGCCCTGGCGCTCGTCACGCTCGCGGGCCGCAGCCGCCCCGAGGCCGCCGCCAGGCTCGACCTGGGCGAAGAGGACCTCGCCGCCGCCCTCGCCGCCGGCCGCAAGGCGCTGCGGCGCTCGGTCGCCCCGCTGGCCGGCAGCGGCTGGTGCGAGCGCGCGGAGCGCCTGATCTCCGACCGCCTCGACGACGCGATCGATGACACCGGGGCCGCGCGGCTCGACGTGCACCTTCGCAACTGCGAACGCTGCGTCGAGCACGAGAGGCGCCTCGTCCAGGCCACGGATGCGCTGGTCGCAGAGGTGGCCGGGCACTCGCTCGTGCCTGGCGCGGCCACCCCGCCGGCGGAGCTGCGCGCGGTGGGGCCGGCCGGGGGCACGGCCCGGGCGGCCACCCCGCCGATCGCGGTGCTGCCGTTCGGCGAGCCCGTCGCGCCCGGCGGAGCGCGGGTGCCCCTCCCCCGGGCCGTCGAGCCACGGTCGATCGGCGAGCTGGCCGCTGTAATCGCCTGGCGCGCGCTGTTCGCGCTGTCGCTTCTGCTGGCCGTAGCCGCGGTCGCCCTGGCCCTGATCGGCGTCCTCGGCGGCGAGCCCTAGGCCGGCCGGGCCTCTCCCAGGATCCTCCCGAGCGCAGCGGTCATCGCCCCGGTCCAGCCGGCCGTCTCGGCTGGTTCGACATCCACGACCTCAACACGCAGGCGATACGTCTCCGCAGCCTCCCGCGCGGTCGCCGTGCCCTCCGCCAGGAGCTCGCGATCGACCGTGCCCGCCGCCTCGTAGACGAAGCCCCGCACCGGCGTGTCGACCAGGCGCTCGAGCAGCGAGCGAAGGCGGGAGCCGTGCAGCGCTGCCAGGGAGTCGCGATCGCCGCTCGCGGTGCCCATCAGCCAGCAGATCGCCGAGACCCCTTCGATCTGCGGCAGCAGCGTGGCCGGCCGCCCGGGGTCGGCGACCGCCGGCTCGGCTCCGGCGGCCTCGATCCGGACCGCCCTGGCAGGGTCGCGAGTCGTGCCCCGCACCGCGTGGCCGTCGGCCGCAAGCGCCCCGGCCAGCTCGAGGCCGCGGCAGCCGCAGCCCACGATCAGGATGCGCGCTACCGGCTCTCCTCGCCCTTCGAGCGGTCGAGCATCTCGCGCCGCCAGCGCTCGTCTTCCTCGACCCACTCGCGGGCGTCGTCCTCCGTGATCTCGGGCCGGCCGGTCGCCCGCCTGCGCACGTTCTGGGCTTCGACCATCTGGTCGATGTCGTCGATCTCGAGCTCGGCCTCGAGCTCGGGCGAGCGGGTCGGGCGCCAGTCAACCTGCTCGGCGCCGGAGCCGGGATACCACTTGCCGATCGCCACGAAGATCAGCACCACCACGATGATGGCGCCGAAGACGAATACCCCGAACTCGTCCACGGCGCGAGTGTACGCTCATGAGCCATGCCTGACGCGCTGATACTCGACGCCCTGCGCACCCCGATCGGCCGCTACGCGGGCGCTCTCGCCGCTGCCCGTCCGGACGACCTGGCGGCCCGCACGATCGCCGCGGCGGTCGAGCGCAACGGCCTCGACCCCGCCTCGGTCGACGAGGTCTACATGGGCTGCACGAACCAGGCCGGCGAGGACAACCGCAACGTCGCACGGATGGCCTCCTTGCTGGCCGGCCTGCCGGTGGAGGTCCCCGGGGCGACGGTGAACCGCCTCTGCGCCTCGGGCCTCGAGGCCGTCAGCCAGGCCGCCCGCCAGATCGCGGTGCGCGACGGCGATCTCGTGCTGGCCGGCGGCGTGGAGTCCATGTCGCGGGCACCCCTCGTGGGGCTAAAGCCCGAGCGGGCGCTTGCGCGCGGCGGCCTCGAGCTGGTGGACACGACCATCGGCTGGCGCTTCGTCAACCCGCGCATGGCGGAGCGCTACTCGACCGAGGCGATGGGCGAGACTGCCGAGAACGTGGCCGGCCGCTACGAGGTCTCGCGCGAGGACCAGGACGAGCTGGCGCTGCGCTCGCACCGCAACGCGATTGCCGCCGCCGACGCGGGCCGCTACGACGACGAGCTCGTGACCGTCGACGTCCCCCAGCCGAAGGGCGACCCGGTCACGGTGCACGCCGACGAAGGCCCGCGCCCCGACACCTCGCTCGAGCGGCTGGCCGGGCTGCGCGCCGCGTTCCGCGAGGGCGGCACGGTCACCGCCGGAAACTCGTCCGGCATCAACGACGGCGCCTCCTGCGTCGTGCTGGCGAGCGAGGAGCGCGCCCGCGAGCTGGGGCGCGAGCCCCTCGCCCGTGTGGTCTCGACCGCGGCCGCCGGGGTCGACCCGGCCTACATGGGCGTGGGCCCCATCCCGGCTACGCGCAAGGCGCTCGAGCGCGCCGGCCTGTCGATCGAGGACATCGACCTGATCGAGCTGAACGAGGCATTCGCCGCCCAGGTGCTGGCCTGCGTGCGCGAGCTCAAGATCCCCGAGGAGAAACTGAACGTCAACGGCGGCGGCATCGCCCTCGGGCACCCGCTGGGCTCCTCGGGCGCCCGCCTGATCGCCACGCTGGTCTGGGAGCTTCGCCGCCGCGGCGGGCGCTACGGCCTGGCCACGATGTGCGTCGGCGTCGGCCAGGGAATGGCCATGGTCGTGGAGAACCCGGCCGCCTGACGGACGCGGAAAGACGAAGGCCCGGCCGCCTCGTGGCGGCCGGGCCCTCGATCGCTTCCCTGCGTTTGGCCCCTGCGCCTAAGCGCTACCCGCGCGAGTGGCTCTCGTCAGACGCGCTGGCCGAGCCCTGGGCCGAACGGCTGTGGGACGAGCCGGAGTCGTGCGACCCCTCGCTGTCCGACGCGCTGTTCGACTGCTCGTTCGACCGGCTCCGCGAGCGGCTGTTCGAGTCGCTGTCGGAGTGGCTGTCGGTCGCCCGGCTGCGGTCGCTGACCGACTCGGACTGCTTCTTGCTCGAATCGGACGCACCGTTGCGGTTGTCATCCGAGTCCGAGTCGGAGGCCTGCGCCCCGCGGCTCGAGTCGGTGCCGCCGGCGTGGTTCTCGTTCGAGTTCGAGTCATCGGCCCTCGCCCGCTGCTGATGACCGTGACTCGAGTCGGAGTTGCCGTTGTGGTTGTCGTCGGAGTCCGACGCCGTTCCACGAGTGGCGCTCTGATCCGACTCGCTGTCGTCGCTGTCACCGTCACCGCCCGAGCCGGGGCCCGAATTGTCCTCGCCGTCGCCGCCGTCGCCGTCCTTGCCGGGGCCTGAGGCGGCCACGGCCTTATCGGCCTTCAGCGGCGTGAAGTCGGAGCCGGGCATGCCGGCCGCGAGCAGGATGCTCGCGACGAGCAGCATGATCGCGACGAAAAGCACGATCGCCTTCCGGAAGAGCGAACGCTCCTGGGTGAGGAGGTCGTCGGGCCCCTCCGAGAGGCGGAGATACATCTGGGATGGGTGACTGCGCCAAGTGTTCATGTGCGTGGAACACGCCCGCTTGCAAGAACTCACGAACGCCGTGCTACGGCAGCCGCGGGCCGCGCCGTCCCAGCACGAGCTTGCGCGGCAAAGCTGCGACGAGTGGCTGCAGCGACTCGGCCAGCTCGGCGGCCGTCGGGCGCCGGGCCGGGTCCTTGGCCAGGGTCGCCAGGACCGCCTCCGAAAGCTCGGGCGGCACTCTCACCGGCCATGGCCGCGGCTCCTCGACCAGCTGCGGGAAGCGCACCTCGAGCGGAGCGTCGTCGTCGATGCTCTCGGGGCGCGGGAAGGGTCGCTTTCCGGCGATGGCGTGGTAGAGGGTCGCACCGAGCCCCCAAACGTCCGACGGCGGGCCGATCTCCCCCGCCTCGCCGGGCGCGCACTGCTCGGGCGGCATGTAGGCGTTCGTCCCGATGTAGCCGGTGATCTTCCGCGCCCGCTCCACCGTGCGGGCCAGCGAGAGGTCGATCAGCCGCGGCGGCAGCCCCATGACCAGGTTGTCCGGCTTGATGTCCAGGTGCACCCAGCCCTCGCTGGCCAGGTAGTGGACCACCGAGGCGATGTTCAGGCCGAGCGGCAGCACCTGCTCGAGCGGCAGCGGCCCGCCGCGGCGGATCAGACGGCGCAGCGTCGGGCCCTCCAGGTGCTCCACCAGCACGTGCGGATACCGGCCCTCGAGGTCGGCGCCGAAACCGCGCATCAGCACGGGATGGGAGAGCTGGTCCAGGGCCTCGAACTCCCGCCGCAGACCGCGGAGCGCCGACTCGTCGCCGGCCAGGTCCGGCCGCAGCACCTTCGCGACCATGACCGCGAACAGCTTGTCGTCCCAGACGAGATAGACCTCGTAGCGGTGCCCGCCCCCGAGCAGCTTCAGCACCGAGCGGCCCGGGGCGATCTCGTCGCCCTCCGCGAGCTCCCAGGTCTCCTTGTCGGCCACCGCACCGGGCATCGTGTCAGGATCACAACACGTGATCGAGTTCGAACTCACTGACGAGCAGCGCCTGATCCGGGAGACGGCGCGCGACTTCGTGGACGGCGAGATCGTCCCCCGCGCGCGTGAGAACGACCGCAACGAGCACTTCGACACCGAGCTCGTGCAGAAGATCGCCGACATGGGGTTCCTCGGAGCGATCGTGCCCGAGGAGTACGGAGGCCGCTCGGTCGACTACCGCACCTACGGACTGATCGTCGAGGAGATCGGCCGTGGCTGCTCGGCCATGCGCACTGTGGTCTCCGTGGTCACCTCGCTCGTCTGCTCGTCGATCGTGCGCTGGGGAAGCGAGGAGCAGAAGAAGGAATGGCTGCCGAAGCTCTGCTCGGGGGAGGCGCTCGGCTGCTTCGGCCTCACCGAGCCCGACACCGGATCCGACGCGTCGAACCTCAAGACCCGCGCGGAGCGCGCGAACGGCGGCTGGCGGATCTCCGGTCAGAAGCAGTGGATCTCCCTGGGCAACTACGCCAAGCTCGCGCTGGTCTTCGCCCAGACCGATCCCGAGAAGCAGCACCGCGGCATCGCCGCCTTCCTCGTGCCCACCGAGTCGGAGGGCTTCGGCTCGAGCGAGATCCACGGCAAGCTCGGGCTGCGCGGGTCGGACACCGCCGAGCTGTCGCTCGACGGAGTAGAGGTGCCCGACGAGGCCCTGCTGGGCGAGGTCGGCGACGGCTTCAAGATCGCCATGAGCGCGCTCGACTCCGGGCGCTACAGCGTGGCCGCCGGCTGCGTGGGCATCTGCCAGGGCTCGGTGAACGCATCCGTGGACTACGCCAAGGAGCGCGAGCAGTTCGGCCGGCCGATCGCCTCCTTCCAGCTCGTGCAGGAGCTGATCGCGGACATGGTCGTGGAGACCGAGGCGGCGAGGGGTCTTGTGTGGCGCGCCGGGTGGCTGAAGGACGCCGGCAAGCCGAACACCACCGAGACCTCGATCGCCAAGCTCTACGCCACCGAGGCCGCGGTTAGCTGTGCCAACAAGGCGATCCAGGTGCACGGCGGCTCGGGCTACGTCGACGACTACCCCGTCGAGCGATACCTGCGCGACGCCCGCGTGACCACCCTCTACGAGGGGACCTCCCAGATCCAGAAGCTCATCATCGGGCGCGCGGTAACCGGCGTGAACGCGATGGTGCCCTAGCACGTGGCCGACCCGGTGGTGCTGTCGGAGCGGCGCGACGCCGTCGCGGTGGCGCGGCTGAACAGGCCGGACGCGCGCAACGCCCTGTCGCCGGAGCTGATGGAGGAGCTGGCCGGGCTCGTCGAGGCCTGGGACCAGGATCCGGACGTGGGCTGCGTGGTGATCGCCGGCAGCGACGAGGTGTTCGCCGCCGGCGCCGACATCGCCGCGATGGCCGAGCGCACGTTCCAGGACGTGCTGACCAGCCCCGCGGCCCGCTTCTGGCCCCGCCTGGCGGCGGTGCGCACGCCGCTGATTGCGGCGGTGTCCGGCTACGCGCTCGGCGGCGGCTGCGAGCTGGCCCTGCTGTGCGACATGGTCGTCGCCTCCGAGACGGCCGAGTTCGGCCAGCCCGAGATCCTGCTGGGGATCATCCCCGGCGGGGGCGGCACCCAGCGCCTCGCGCGTGTAATGGGCAAGCAGCGGGCGATGGAGCTGGGTGCCGCCCCCGCCGGGGATGATCCCAAGCAGGATCTCGGGCTGGCCGAACTCGGCCGTCTCGGACGCGACGATCAGGTCGCACGCCAGCGCGAGCTCGCAGCCGCCGCCGAGGGCCCAGCCCGAGACCGCCGCGACCAGTGGAGTCTTGATCGCCG
>DATACN010000394.1:0-9292 GCA_036258995.1 Thermoleophilaceae bacterium
GTCGCCCGCTGGGCGGGGGGGCTGTCTGCCCAGGCGGCCGGCCCCGGGCCGCCGGCCGACGGCTCAAGGTAGCAGGGGGCGCAACCCTGCATGGAGGTAAGTGTTCACCCACCCGGCGCCGCTACCCTGGGCGGCCGTTCCGCCCCCTGGAGCACTCCTCTTTGCATTCCCTCGGACGTCTCTGCCTAATCGCCCTGCTCCTCACCGCCGCGTCGGCGGTGCCCGCGCTCGGGCAGTCCGGGGGCGTGCCGATCCCCAGCGACCCCTCGCAGCCGCCGCCCCCGCCGCCGCCCCCTCCTCCCCCGCCACCCCAGCTCGTCGTCGACGCACCCCAGAAGCGGGTGCTGATCCGCGAGGGCCAGGCCGCCCGCTTCCTGCTCGGGGGGCGGTGGTACTTCCGTCAGGACGACACCTTCGTCGGCGACTCCGAGCGCTGGTTCGCGCAGGACTCGCTGGACGGCTGGACCGCGATCACCGTCCCCCACAACTGGAACGCTCAGGACACCACCGAGAACCGCTCCTCGGTCGGCTGGTATCGCAAGGAGTTCCGCGTGCCCCGGGCGCCGCGCGGCAGGCGGTGGTCCTGGCGAGTCCGCTTCGAGGGCGCAAACCACCGCGTTGTGGTGTTCCTCAACGGACGCCGCATCGGCGGCCACGTCGGCGGCTACTTCCCGTTCGAGCTCGACCTCGCCGACCTGCGACGCGGCCGCAACACGCTCGTGGTGCGCGTCTCGACGTTGCGCAGCCGCACCGATCCGACCCACTGGCGGGCCGCGGCCTACAACGGCTACGGCTCCGGCGGATGGTGGAACTTCGGCGGGCTGCTGCGCGAGGTCTACCTGCGCCGCATCGACTCGGTCGACGTGCAGGACGTGCGCGTGCTCCCCACGATCCGCTGCCCCCGCTGCGCCGCGCGGGTCGAAGCCCGCATCCGGCTGCGGAACCTGACCCGCCGCAACCGCAACGTCGGATACTCCATGATCGTCCGCGGCCCCGGCGGATCGGGCAACCGACGGATGTCCGGGATGGCCGGCGTGGCCGGCCGCGGAGGAGAGCGCGAGATAAGGCTGCGCTTCAACATCCCGCGGCCGCGGCTGTGGCAGCCCGGCCGGCCGGCGCTCTACCGGGCCACCGTCGCCGCGGGACTCGGCGGCCGGAGGCTGTCCAGCTACGGGCTCTCCTTCGGCATCCGCCACTGGGCCCGCGGGCGCGGCGGTGGCTTCCTTCTGAACGGGCGGCGGCTGAACGTGCGGGGAGCCAGTCTGCACGAGGACCATCCGGTTACCGGCGGGGCGCTGACGCCGGGCCAGCGGGGAGAGCTGGTCCGCCGCCTGCGGCAGCTCCGAGCGACCGTCACGCGCGCCCATTACCCGCTGCACCCCGCCCTGCTCGAGGCGTTCGACCGCCGCGGGATCCTCTACTGGAGCCAGGCGCCGATCTACCAGGTGCCGAACTCCTTCCTCGACAGCCCCTCCTTCCGGCGCGTCGCCCTGGACCTCAACCGCAGCACGGTGCTCCACAACAGCAACCACGCGTCTGTATTCGTGTGGTCGATCGGCAACGAGCTGGCGGGGTCGCGCGGCGAGATGGGCCGCATCGGGAGCGGCTTCGCCACCTTCGTGCGCGAGGCCAAGCGCGAGGTCCGCCGCCTCGACCCGACCCGGCCCGTGGCGATCGACCGCCAGTCGCGCCTCGGCGAGCCGATCTTCAACGCGGCGCTCGCGCAACTCGACGTGCTCGGCGTCAACGAGTACTTCGGCTGGTACGACTCCTACTCGCTCGCCAGGCCGCGTGACCCCGTCCGGACCGATGAGCTCGGCCCGTACCTGGACCAGGTCCACGCGGCCTACCCGCGGACCCCGCTCTTCATCACCGAGTACGGCGCCGAGGGCAGCCGCTCCGGGCCCGTGGATCAGAAGGGGACGCTCGAGTTCCAGAGCCGCTACATGCGCGAGCATCACGCCATCCACTCGTCGAAGCGGTTCATCAACGGCTCGATCGCCTGGGCCCTGAGGGACTTCCGGGTCGAGCCCGGCTGGACCGGCGGCGCTCCGCGCGAGTGGTCCACCCCGCCCTGGCACAACAAGAGCCTGATCGACGAGAGCGGCCGCGCCAAGCCCGTATTCCGGGTGATGCAGCGCGCGTGGCGGCGGATCAGGCAGGTGCGGTGAGGGCCGCGCTGGCCGGGCGGGCGGGCGGGACACTGCTCACGCTCGCCGCGACGCTACTGGCCGCGGGCTGTGGCGGTCCCGACTACGACGCCGACCCGAACGACAAGCGCGCGGTCGCGCTCGAGTGCCTGACCGAGACGAAGAACCTCGACGCCCGCCTTGACGGCGAGGACGCGATCGTCGTCGGCGACTCCCGGTCCGGGCCGCGCATCAGGTTCTTCCTCACCAACGGCGAAGCCGAGGCCGAGCAGTTCGAGGGCCGCGGCGAGGGCGCCGAGCAGATCGGCAACGCCCTGCTCTTCGTGCGCGACGGCTCCGAGGAAGACCTCGCCGAGATCGAGAACTGCCTCGACGAGCTGTAGGCGCCTGCTCGTCGCGCGAAGCGGTGGCGCGAGCTCGGGCGAACGCTTCCGCGTGAAAGCGAGCGCTCTTACCGGCGCAGCAGGCGCACGATCAGCGCGCCGATGATCGAGTAGACGAGGGCCGCCAGGCCCCAGTTCACGGCCACTTCGACCTTGCGCTTCTTCAGGTCGAAGACGTTGTCGAATGGCTCGACCAGGAACTCGCCCGCGTTCACGAGCGCGTCGACGATCGCGTTGTCGCGGTTGGCCTCGAGCACGATCAGCAGGATGCCCACGATGATCAGCAGGACGACCAGCGAGACGATCGCCGAGACGATGCGGGCTATTCCCCAGAGACCCCGTCTGGCTGCCCGGCCGGCGCGCGCGCCGGCGCCTTCACCGTCCCTCCCTGTGCGCCTCCGGCGGAAGATGGTCCGATCCTACCCCGGCGATAGACCTCCCATGCACCCACGCGCGCGACCATGTCGCGCACCAGGATGCGCTTGTGGATCGGGGCCGGCGCCGACAGGGTCGTGTTGGCGTCGAACACGAGCGCCTGGCCATGGCCGAGCTCCACGTTGCGGATCGACGTGTGAATCTCCCACGCCAGGTGCGTGTGGAACGCGCGGTTCACGGCCGGGCTCCCCTCGCTGTTGATCTTGTCCCGCCCCCCGGCCGCGGCCACCGCTTCCTCCAGGTCCTCGTGCAGGTCGGAGAGCTCCTCCGCCGTACTTGCCTGCCGGCGCACGTCGTCCTGGCGCGCGTCGAGGTACGGCCAGGCCCCCAGCACGAGCAGCGCGACCGCCGCGGCGCCGCCCGCGGGCGCAGCGCGCGGGAATCGAAGCCTCCCGGCCAGCTCCGCCGCGAACTGGACGACCCGGACCACCCCTACCCCCGCGAGCAGGCAGACCAGCACGATCGTGGGGAGCAGATAGCGCGGGCTGCCCGAGAACCCGGCCTGCGTCATTCCCACGTACAGGCAGAGCCAGGCGACCGCCACACCCGCGAGCACGAGGATCGTGCGGTCCCGGGCGCGGATCGCGAATGCCACGGCTGCCAGCGCCGCCAGCTCCAGCTGGATCGTCGTCAGCCGGTGCGCGCGGTCGAGCGCGGCCTCCCACGGCCGGTCGGCCCGCGACAGGCTCCAGGAGGGCTCGCTGGTGGCCTGCCTGCCCGCGTCGAGCGGGTTGCCCGAGCCGATCCACTCCGGTACGAGCCAGAGCAGCGGTAGCAGCGCCAGCAGCCCGGCAACGAACAGCCGCCGGCCGGGCTCCGCCTGCCATAGGAAGAGCGCATAGACGGCGACGAACGGGAACACCTCGGGGCGGATCAGACAGGCCAGGATCCCCAGGAGGAAGGCCTGTCGTCGCGCTCCTTCGAAGTGGCGCTCGACCCCCCAGAGCATGAGGGCGACAGCCATCGGCGCCTCGTTTCCGTGCGCCAGGTAGCGCAGCCACTGAGGCGACAGCGCGAGCGCGGTGGCCGCGACCAGGCCGGCGCCGATCTGCGCCCAGCGCGGCGGCCCGGCCAGCCGCGCGGCCAGCCGGAAGGCCAGGACGACCGCGAGCAGGCCGAAGGCGCGGGCCACGATCAGCCACAGCGCGGGCGGGATCGAGTCGCTCAGCTCGGTGAGAGGCGCGAAAACCGTCGTGATCAGCACGGTCAGGGGCTTCCACGACGGCCCGCCGGTCGTGTCGAGCTTGAACAGGGGTATCTCACGACCCCACACGAGCCAGGCCCAGGGGTCGTAGCTGGGCTCCGATGGCAGCAGCAGCGACAGCATGGCGGCGAGGAAGCAGCCGGCCAGGAGCGTTGCCATCGGCGCCGCGGCGCGACCAGTGTTCTCTCTACGCTTAGGCACGCAGCGCGATGAAGCTCATTATCCAGATCCCCTGCTTCAACGAGGCGCTCCAGCTACCTGCCACCCTCGCGGACCTGCCCCGGGAGGTCCCGGGCGTGGACGCGGTCGAGTGGCTCGTGATTGACGACGGCTCAACCGACGACACGGTAGAGGTGGCGCGTGCGCACGGCGTAGATCACGTAGTCCGCCTGACCAACAACAAGGGCCTCGCGGCGGCCTTCCAGGCGGGCCTCGACGCCTGCCTCAAGCTCGGCGCCGACGTGATCGTCAACACCGACGCCGACAACCAGTACTACGGCGGCGACATCCCCAAGCTGGTCGGCCCGATCCTGCGCGGTGATGCCGACATGGTCGTCGGCGACCGTGAGACGGACACGATCGACCACTTCTCCCCGCTCAAGAAGCGCCTGCAGCGCCTGGGCAGCGCGGTCGTCCGGCGGGCCTCCGGCACCGACGTGCCCGACACGACCTCCGGGTTCCGGGCCTACAACCGCGAGGCCGCCCTGCAGATGCAGGTGGTCTCGAAGTTCACGTACACGCTCGAGACGATCATCCAGGCCGGCAAGATGGTCGTGGCCGTCGACCACGTCCCGATCAGGACCAACGAGCAGACGCGCGAGTCGCGCCTGTTCCCGTCTATGTGGGCCTACGTGCGCCGCAACGCGCTCTCGATCTTCCGCATCTACACGCTCTACGAGCCGCTCCGGGCGTTCATGGCCGCCGCCGCCGCCGTGGCGCTTGTCGGGGTCGTGATCTGGGCCCGCTTCCTGTACTTCTTCTTCTCCGGCGAGGGCGAGGGCCACATCCAGTCCCTGATCCTCGGCGCCACCTTGTTCGTCGTGGCCGTGCAGCTCGCCGGTCTGGGCGTGGTGAGCGACCTCCTGGCGGGGAGCCGCGTGCTCCAGCAGCGCATCCTCGAGCGCGTGCGGCGGGTCGAGCTGCAGCTCGGCGTGGAGCCGTCCCACTACGAGCCCGGCGCTGGGGAGGCCGAGCGGGTCCCCACGACCGGCGCGCGAGCGGGGCCGGCCACCGGGAAGACCGCCGAGGACGAGCGCGAGAGAGTCGAGGCGTGAGCGCCACGACCGAGGTTCCCACCGGGAACACGTTCGACAAGTACGGCTCGAGCAATCCCGTCGTCAAGCGATTGATGGCGGGCTTCCACTCCGACCTGGACGACCTGATGGCGCGCGCGAACCCCAACACCCTGCTGGACGTCGGCTGCGGCGAGGGAGTGCTTACGGCCGAGTGGGCGGAGCGCTTCTGCGAGGGCAAGGTGCTCGGGATCGACCTCGAAGACCCCAAGCTCGAGGCTGAATGGGACAAGCGCCGCGGGCCGAACCTCGACTTCCGTCCCGAGGAGGCGACCTCACTGCCGTTCGGCGACGGGGAGTTCGAGCTCGCTGCAGCGATCGAGGTGCTCGAGCATGTGCCCGAGCCTGAGCGGACGCTCGCGGAGATGGCCCGGGTCGCCAACGGCTGGCTGCTCGTGTCGGTGCCCAGGGAGCCGCTCTGGCGTGTGCTCAACATGGCCCGAGGGGCCTACTGGCGCTCGCTCGGCAACACGCCCGGCCACGTTAACCACTGGTCCAGGGGCCGGTTCGTCTCGCTGGTCGGGCGCTACGGGCGAGTCGAGGAGGTTCGCGCCCCGTTTCCGTGGACCATGGTCCTGGCGCGGGTTGACTAAAGCCTCCTACGGCCGCGGCGCGGCCGTCCTGTCGGTGGGGATCGGCACGACCGGTCTCATCACCTTCGCCTACTTCTCGCTCGCGAGCTACTCGCTGCCGGCGGCGGATTACGGCGAGATAACGCTGCTGTGGTCGGCCGTGTTCATCACCGTGTCGGTGCTCTACCGGCCGGTCGAGCAGCTCCTGTCGCGAACGATCGCCGACCGCGACGCCCGCGCGGTCGGGGGCGGCGAGCACCTGCGCGTGGCCGCGACGATCCAGCTGGCCCTCGGGGCGGTGTTCGCGGTCACCGCGCTGGCGTTGCGCGGGCCGATCGAGGACGAGCTGTTCGGCGGCTCGTCCACCCTCTACTGGGTCCTGATCGTGACCGTGCTCGCCTACGCGGCGAGCTATTTCGCGCGCGGCTTCCTCGCGGGCCATCACCGCTTCGGCCTCTACGGAGGACTGGTGCTGATGGAGGCCAGCTCGCGCTGCCTGTTCGCGCTGGCGGTGACGATCGGGATCGCCGAAGGGCAGTCCGTGGTCGCGCTGGGGATGTGCGCCGCTCCGATCGTGTCGCTGGCGGTGGTGCCGCCCGCGCTCGCGCGGCGGATGCCGCCGCGCAGCGCCGCGGAGGCCGACCCCGCCGCCCTCGACGCCGCGGCGCGGGACGAGCCGAGCGCTCGCGAGGCCGAGTTCACGCTGGCCCATGGCACCAGCTTCGCGATCGCGGTGCTCGCGATCATGCTCGCCGAGCAGACCTTCCTCAACGCCGGTCCGCTGCTCGTGAAGGCCACCGAGGGCGGCGGGGAGGGCGCCGCGCTCGCCGGCTTCGCCTTCAACGTGCTGCTGATCGCGCGGGCGCCGCTACAGCTCTTCCAGGCGGTGCAGACCTCGATCCTGCCCCACCTGACCCGGCTCCGCGCCGCGGGCGAGGGCGACCCCTTCCGCCGCAGCGTGAACGTGACGCTGGCGGCAATCGGCGCCTTCGCGGTGACCGTCGCGCTCGTGATGCTGGCCGCCGGACCGACGCTGATGGACCTGGTCTTCGGCGGCGACGGCGAGTACGAGCGCGGCGGCCTCGTGCTGGTATCGCTGGGCATGGGTCTCTACCTGGCCGCGGCCACCCTCAACCAAGCGCTGCTGGCGCGAGCGAGGGCCGCGCAGGCCGCTGCGTGCTGGGCCGCCGCCGCTGTCGGGTTCGTGGTCTTTCTGCTGCTGCCCGGCTTCGACGATCGCGTCCTGCAGGTCGAGGTGGGCTTCCTGGCGGCGGCGATGCTGTTGTGCGCGCTGCTCTACGCGCTCTACCGCCGCGGCTAACGGCTTGGGACTGGATACCTAACGTTGCCCGAGACCATCGTCATCGCCGAGCGCTTCAACGGACCGCCCGGGACGGCGAACGGTGGATACACCTGCGGGCTGGTGGCCAAGGCGCTCGGCGAGGGTCCCGCGGAGGTCTCGCTGCGCTCTCCTCCCCCGCTCGGCCGTCCACTCGCGGTCGAGACCTCACGGGACGGAGTGGAGCTGCGAGACGGCGACACGCTGGTGGCGGAGGGCCGGCTCGCCGAGCTGGAGCTCGAGCCGCCGGAGGCCGTCGCGCTCGAGGTGGCCGAGGACGCCTCCCGCGCCGGGTTCGCGCGCTGGAGCGCCGGCCATCCCTTCAGGACGTGCGTGGTTTGCGGCCCCGACCGGGATCCGGGTGACGGGTTCGGGATCTTCCCCGGAGAGCTGCCCGGCGGTGGTCGCTTCGCCGCCGTCTGGCGGCCAGATCCCTCGCTCGCTGAGAATGGCACGCTGCCGGAGGAATGCGTCTGGGCGGCGCTCGACTGCCCCACCAGCGCGCCCGTCGTGAACTTCGGCGACGGGCCGGCCTGCGTGCTTGCCCGGCTCACAGCCCGAATCGAGGGCGCGGTCGAGCCCGAGCGGCCCTACGTGGCGGTCTCCTGGCCGCTCGAGGTCGACGGTCGCAAGCGCCACTCCGCGGCCGCCCTGTTCTCGGCGGACCGCGACCTCGTCGCCCGCTCGCGGGCTCTCTGGATCGAGCTGCGCCCCTAGATCGGCTGGCTCGCCAACCCATCTGAGGATGGCGGGGAGCGTTCCTGGCAAGGACGCAGGAAGCGAAGCCTGCTCCGCAGGCGAGCGACCGAGGACGCCGCCAGGGGCGCTCCCCGCCCGCTCAGATGGGTTGGAGCATCGACCCGCCGCAGTTGCGGCAGGTCACGTTGGCGGTGTCGGACATGCGGGCGATCGTGGAGTGCGCGCCGCAGTTGGGGCACTCGGAGCGCAGCTCGAAGCGCCGCAGGCAGGACAGGCAGCGGTAGCGCCCGGCGAGGTTCGTCCCGCGCAGCCACGGCTCCCCGCACCCGGGGCAACGGGGGCCCGTGTCGATCGTCTCCGCCTGTGCCACGCCCTTCATTCTGACCGTCACTTGTCCTGTTGCCCGGCGATCGCCGCGCTATGCCCGCGAAGCCACGCCGCGGCGTCCATCGCCTTGCCCCCAGCGGGCTGCACCTGCAGCAGCTCGAGGGCGCCGGAGGAGGCTCCATACAGCAGCTTTCCGTTCTCGCCCGCCAACTCCCCCGGGGCAGGGCCCCCGTCGGCGGCGATCGCCGCACGATGCACCCGAAGACGCTCGCCGCCGGGCAGCTCGAGCCAGGCGCCAACGTGAGGGTGGAGGGCGCGGACGCGGCGCGCGAGCGCGGCCGCGTCGAGCCGCGGGGCGAGGCGGCGGTCCTCGGGCCCGAGCTTGTCCGCGTAGGTCGCGCCCTCCTCGGGCTGGTCGCGGAACGGTGGCCGCTCGTCGAGCGCCTCCACCAGCAGCTCACCGCCGAGCGCCGCCAGCCGGGCGGCCAGCGTCCCGAAGTCGTCCCCCGGCTCGATCGCCTCGGCGCTCTGGAGGCACACCGGCCCGGCATCGAGGTCTGCCGTCGGCCTCATGATCGTGACGCCGGTCTCCTCGTCGCCGGCCTCGATCGCGCGTTCGATCGGGGCGGCCCCGCGCCAGCGCGGAAGCAGCGACGGGTGCACGTTGAGCATCTCGTAGCTCGACAGGAGCGGTTCCTTGATCAGGGCGCCGAAGGCACACACGCACACGACCTCCGGGGCGGCGTGCTCGATGCGCTCGCGCGCCTCGTCGGAGTTCACGCTCTCCGGCTGGATCAGGTCGATCCCGAGCCTTGGCGCCTGCTCGGCCACCGGCGGCGGCGCGAGCTTGCGCCCACGGCCCCGTGGCCGGTCCGGCCTGGTGACAACGAG
>DATACN010000395.1:0-2180 GCA_036258995.1 Thermoleophilaceae bacterium
CCACGCCGAGGGCGGCGCCGGCGACGCGCAGGTCGTGCCGCGACCAGGGCCGGCGCTCAGGCTGCGAGCGACCCGCGAGCGAATAGCCGCGGACCTCCAGCGCGGCGGCCACCTCCGTCGACCGCTCGAGCGCGCTCGCCAGCGCCGCGCGCACCGCGGCGAGCCGCGATGGCGGCACGGGTCGGCAGCGAGCCGCCTCGCCCATTCGCGTGGCGTCGCGGGCGAGTACCGGCACGAGCCTCGTCGCGAGCGACGCGCTCAGCGCCGAGCGGTAGGACACGCGGCGGAACAGGCGCAGCAGCTCGTCGGGGTCGACCGCCGCCGACAGGAGGCCGAGGGCGGTGATGCAGACGACCACGCGCAGCCCCGCCAGGGCTCCCGCGGCGATGGCCTCGAGCGTGATGTCGACCCGACGCCCCAGCACTTCGCCACCGCGGACCAGCAGCGTGTCGCCCTCCGGATAGACGAGCGGATTGACGACCGCCACCAGCAGTGCGAGCGGCAGTGACAGCTTCAGCGACATGGCGACGTCGCGCCCGACGCCGGCCCCGGCGGCGGCCAGCAGCACGGCGGCGAGTGCGGCCCCCAGAACGAGCGGGTGCTCGTAGAGCCCGCCTACCAGCGCGAACGCGCAGCAGAACGCGGCCCCGGCGCCGGCCCGCGCGGAGTGCAGCGCGCTGTGGCGCCGGCGATAGACGGGCACTATGTTCACGGCCACACCTCCACCATCACGGCGCCTCCAGCGGCAGGTTCTCGACCCGGTCGCCGGTGACGGCGACGGCGAATGCGTTCCGGAGCCGCCGCTCGTCGAGCGCGCGGGCCGCCGCCGCGACGCCTTCCTCGTCGAGTCCGATCACGAGCCACACGAGCTCGTCGTCGGTGGGCCGCGCGGCGGCCACGATCCCGGTGCCGTCGCCGGGCCCCACCCGGCGGGCCGTGCGGCCGGCCTCGTCGAGCAGCTCCAGCGAGCGGCCGTCGCCGGCGACGCGCGCGAACACCCCGCTCTCGGCGGGATCCTCCTCCAGCTCCGCGGCCGCGCGGGCGACCTTCGCCTCCTCCCAGGTGCCGACCACCACGCGAAGGGCCTCGATCGCGCCGGGCACCCCGATCGCGCTGCCCGACGCCGACACGCCCACCCCCCGCAGCCGCCGCTTCACCTCCTCGCACGGATCCGCCGCCGCGTCCTCGCACTCCACCCGCACCGGCAGCTTCTTGCCCTCGATGCCGTGCCGGAACGGTTCCGGGAAGGCGCCCACGATCGCGGGGATGCGCATCGCCGCCTCCCAGTTGCGGCGGTCCCACTGCACCCGGTCGCCCGGCGACAGCTCGTACTCGGCAGCGCCGACGCTCGCCTCGATCCCGTTGACGAAGTAGAACCAGTGCAGCTGCTCGCCGCCGCGGCTTCCCGGGAGTCCGTCGACCGAGTGAACGAAGCGCCCGCCGAAGCGGGTGTCCACGTCGAAGCGCGAACGCAGGAAGCGCATGACGGTCTGGCCCTCGCTCACGGACTCCAGCCTCTCCGCCCCGAGCTGGGTGCGCCCGAAGTCGCGCGTGACGCGCAGCTCGGCACCGCCGCCGGCCCGCTCCTCGCCTTCGCCCAGGCCACAGCCGGCCAGGGCGATCGACGCGAGCGCGATGAACCGGAGCTTTCGCCGCACCCGCTCACCGCACCGCGACCGGCTCCGTGAAGGACCGCACGAGCCCGGGTTTCTCGGCGAAGGCGCGGTACCTGCCTGGAGGGACCTGGAAGCGGGTGAACCCGTTCGCGTCGGTGACCTGCTCCGTCGAGCCCAGCCGCACCGTCGCCCCCTGGACCCGGACGCCGCGCCCTTCGTCGTCATAGCCGAGCACCGTAACGGCGACGCCGCCGGCCTCGGGGGTCGCCTTCAGGTGCAGGGTGCGCTGGCAGCCGCCCCTGACGAGGCGGCAGAAGTACCAGGTGACCCGCTGGTTGGCCCGCAGCCGGCCGTGCCCGAACGGGCCGGCCGGATCGGCCGCGCCCGCGGTCGCCGCCCGCGGGCCCACCTTGTAGACCCAGCCGTCCTGGCCGCGGTTGAGGTCCGGCCCGATGCCGCGGACGAACAGCTGCCCGGCGTCGCGGGCTCGCCGCGAGCAGGCGCCGAAGTCGCGCAGCCGCACCCGCGCCGGCGGGTCGCGCAGGAGCGCTGCGAGCGCGGTGG